>JAZMZV010000268.1:0-46039 GCA_045586185.1 Thermoguttaceae bacterium
AATTCAACGACATCCTGGACGTCGATTCGCTGCAAAAGGCGTTTGTTGACTTCCAGCCGGAAATCGTGTTCCATCTGGCGGCTCAGCCGCTGGTTCGACTGTCGTATCAGCAGCCCGTCGAGACGTTTGCCACAAACCTGATGGGGACGGTCAACGTTTTGGAAGCGTGCCGACAGACGCCGTCCGTCAAGGCGATTGTCGCGATCACGACCGACAAATGCTACGAGAACAAAGAGCAAATCTGGGGCTATCGGGAATCCGACCCGATGGGCGGCTACGATCCCTACAGCGCGTCCAAAGGCTGCGCTGAACTGGCGATTTCCGCCTGGCGGCGATCGTTCTTTTCCGCAGAAGACGCCCCGGCTCTTGCCAGCGCGCGAGCGGGAAACGTTATCGGCGGCGGCGACTGGTCGGTCGACCGGCTCATTCCCGACATTGTCAAGGCGACCTCCAAAGGGGAAACCGTTTCGATTCGTTCGCCGCATTCAACCCGACCGTGGCAACACGTTTTGGAACCCTTGCGCGGATACCTCATGCTGGGTCAAAAACTGCTGGAGGGAAAACGTGAATTCGCGCAGGCGTGGAACTTCGGACCGTCTGACGGTGTGAGAACCGTTCTCGACTGTGTTACAGAACTGCAAAAGAGCTGGTCGGAAATCCGGTTTGAAATCAACGAACCCAAAGACGCCCCCCACGAAGCGCAGAACTTGACTCTCGACTGCACAAAAGCCAACGCGATTCTGGGCTGGAATCCCGTCTGGAATACAGAAACCGCGTTAGAGAAAACGGCGCAATGGTACAGAGTGTATTACGAGAATTCTGCCTGTATGAGTACAGAACAGATGTTACAATTTATTCGCGATTGCGAACAACGGAATAATTAGAGCCAACAATGTCTGATGTTGAAAATATTTCTGCTGAAAATGTTCCTGCTGACAACAAACGCTCCGGCTGGATCGTATCCGCCTCGCTGTTCGTCTTTACGCTGCTTTGGTTCGGATTCTGGGCGCAGTACGGCGTCGATCCTCATCACGATGGCATCGTGTTCAAAGCCGCCGCCGACGTTGCCCGCGGACAGACGCTGTACGCTCAAACGTATTCCCATTACGGCATTTTGACGGTGTTCTTTCAAGCTGCTGCGCTGTACGTCTTCGGCGTGAATCTGTTAGTTTTGAAATACCTGTCCGTCTTTTTTTACGCGCAGTCCGCCGTTTTGATTTACTGGATTTCGAAACGGTTTTTAGACGCTAAATTTTTATGGATTCCCATTGCGCTGTTTTACCTTCACGCGCCAATGTACTATTGGGAATTCCAGCCGTGGTCGTCGGTATTTTCGCTGTTCTTCTCGCTGACGGCGTTCTATGCTGTGTTATGGTGCGTCGACAAACCTCAAAGCGGAATTGCGTTTTTTGCAGCAGGCGTATTGTCCGTCTTGCCGTTCTGGTTTAGACAAACTTGCGTTGTTTTTGAACTGGCGCTTCCCGCGCTGCTGATATTTTGGCTTTTTGGACGCCGTTATCCCATAAAGACGGTTGCGAAGCAGTTCCTTCTGTTTTTGCTCGGTTCGGCTGCGGTTTGCTTGCCGATTGTTTTATGGATAACCGGGAATCATGTAACACAGCAATTTATCGACCAGACGTTCATAGGAGCGATGCAGTTTGCCAGTTCCGCTACTGAGAAAAACCTGTCTGACGGGCATTCGTCAAGCTTGTTTGTTACGGTTCTCAAATTCTTTTTGTTTGGCGGCGTCGGCGGTTTGTACTTTGTGATGATTTGGAATACGGTAATAGGATTTCTCTGTTCCGCATACGCCTTTTTTGCTAAGAAAAGCGAAAACAGCCATGTCAGCGCTGTGATTATGCTGTTTGTCTTTGCCGGGCTGTCGGTTCATCAGTTTTATCCGGTGCCGTGCCCATGGCATTTTTTCTGGGGTGGGATTATTGGCTACATCGCGTTGACGTTTACAATCCAAACGTTGATTAAAACGCAGTATTCCATCCCGTTTGTAAAAGTTGCCGCGGTCGTTTTGGCGATCGGATTATTACTGCTGCCTTTTGCTTCTGTTACAAAGAAGTTTTATAATCTGGCACACGACCCGATGAGCGACTTTTATTTCCCTGTCAATAGAATTCAAAACGCTCAGACTATCCAACGTCCCGGCATTCTAAAAGGCATGAAAGTTCACAAGACGCTGGCGGATCGATGGGAGCTTTTTTTTGAAATGCTTGATTCCATTCCTGAGGAAAACCGCAATGACCCGGTTATCAACTTTACCCGGGATGGGCTTTTCCCGCTATTCTTCAATAATCAATCCAACTTCAAAGGACGATTTAATCATTTCAGATGTTGGACGAACGAAGAATATCAGGAACAGATTCAAAACAACAATTCCATTGTCGTGTTTTATTACAATGATGAAATATTTGACCTGCTGCGGCAAAACAACTATACCGTTGTCGGTCCGTGCAATCTTCCCTCAACAAATGTAGATTTAAAGGACTTTAACGGCGCCAATATTTACATTGCATATCGCAAAGCAAATTAAAATGACACAAAATAAAATTGAACAACTCAAACAGTCCATCTTTGAACAGGTAACGGAATATTACAAGCTGGTTCACCAGAACGCTGGCGCAGAGTTCGTTCCGGGTCAGACGCCGGTTCATTACGCCGGGCGCGTTTTCGACGAGCAGGAAATGCTCAACCTGACAGACGCCATGCTGGAATTCTGGCTTACCGCCGGACGGTTTACCAAAGAATTCGAGTCAAGCCTGGCTCAATACCTGGGCGTGAAATTCGCGTTCTTTGTCAACTCCGGGTCGTCCGCCAATCTGCTGGCGTTTATGGCGCTGACTTCGGATCTGCTGGGAGAGCGCAAAATTCAGCGCGGAGACGAAGTCATTACCGTTGCCGCCGGGTTCCCGACAACCGTCGCCCCGATTATTCAGTACGGCGCTATTCCCGTTTTCGTTGACATCGCGCTGCCGTCATACAATATCGACGTTACCCAGCTGGAAAACTCGGTCAGTGACAAAACCAAAGCGGTTATGATAGCTCATACGCTGGGGAACCCGTTTAATCTCAACGCAGTCAAGGCGTTTTGTGAGAAATACAACCTCTGGCTTGTCGAGGATAACTGTGACGCGCTCGGGTCGTTGTACGACGGACAGTTTACCGGGACGTTCGGCGACATCGGGACGTCCAGCTTCTATCCGCCGCATCATTTGACAACCGGCGAAGGCGGCGCGGTTTATACGAACAACCCGCTTCTGCGGCGAATCCTGCTTTCCTTCCGCGACTGGGGACGCGACTGCTGGTGCGATTCCGGCGTCGACAACACCTGCGGCTGCCGCTTTACCGGGCAGTTCGGAGAGCTTCCCCGTGGCTACGACCACAAATACGTCTACCGTCATTGCGGATACAACCTCAAGGGAACGGATTTACAGACGTCGATCGGCTGCGCTCAGCTGAAGAAATTCCCGACGTTCGTCGAAAAGCGCAAAGAGAACTGGAAACGCCTTCGTCAGCGGCTGGACGGGATTGAAGACGTCTTTATTCTGCCGGAACCGGAACCGCTGTCCGACCCAAGCTGGTTTGGTTTCCTGCTGACCGTCAAACCCAACGCGCCGTTTACGCGAAACGAGATGGTTCAGTACCTGGAATCGAAACGAATTCAAACGAGAATGCTCTTCGCCGGGAACCTGATTAAACACCCGTGTTTCGACGCTATGCGCGCCACAGGCGACGGCTTCCGCGTCGTCGGAGAGTTGTCAACGACGGACTATATTATGAACAACACGTTCTGGATTGGCGTCTATCCCGGCATGACCCCCGCCATGCTGGACTACATGGCAGACGCGATTATAGAACGGGCAACCAGCTGAACAGTTTGAATTCGCAGCGACCAACGGGAGCGAATATTGTCAGAAGCGCGGCAGCGAGTGTTCGCTCCCTCGCCGTTGGGACTTGAAATATTTCTAAAACAGGGGATTCTGTTTTCTGGCGACTGTAAGTTTTTCATTCTATATTACCCTGGATGCTTCTAAATAGAGCTTCTTCCCTTCCCTCCTCGTCTATAATTCTTTAACGGTAATTCAACTGCGCCGACCTGTCGGCTGATTTCAATAATTACAAACCAAGGAGCTATACACCATCATGAGCGTAACAACACAAACCGAACCGAACGATAATTACGTTGAAGTCCGACTCTCGGAACGCATTTCAACCAAAGACTACGAGAACTTTCTGCCGGTCATCGACAAGGAAATCGCCCGCTGCGGACGCATTTGTCTGCTGGTAATCATGGAGAACGTCGACGGCTGGGACGTCGCCACCGGCTGGGAAGAGACGAAATTCATGTTCAGCCGCTTCTCCAAAATTGACCGCGTTGGCATCGTCGGCGCGTCCGAACTCCAGAAATGGATGGCGTTTTTCTCCAAGCCGTTTACCATGGCGGAAGTCAAATACTTCACCCACGAAGAAGAAGCAGAGGCGCGAAAATGGGTCTCCGAAGCCGCTACGAAGTACGCCTGCGTCGACGAAAAGAAAGAAGACGAAAAAGAAGAAGGAGAGAATCCGGAAGAGCCGAGCTGCGACCATGAAATCGTCGAAGTCGAGGAAAAGGACGAGGAAATCGTGGGCGTTTGAGCTTTCTGGAATCCCGAACAAAGACGCTCCTGCGCCCTCTTTACAAAACTATACGAGCGTCTATAATTATTAATTAGTAATTGACGCAAGCGTTCCCCCGAGATGCAATTGCAATTAGTGAGGCGCTTGCGTAATTCCGCATTCCGAATTCCTAATTCCTAATTAATTAAATATGCGTCGTTCCTTGGGACTTCCTATTACCATGGCGGTTATCATGATCGTTCTGGTAATCCTTTTGATTGTTGGCTGGACGATTGCCACTATTTGGGCGGCGACGTCCGAGCCGAAAGCGCCGACGTTTTTCTGGGCGCTGCTGCCGATTGGCGCCCTATCGCTGACCGTGATTCTGGCGGGCGTTATCGTTTACCTCGTATTGTCAGTTAAGCTGATTAACCTCAACCAGCGGCAGTCCAACTTTATAGACGCCGTAACGCACGAGCTGAAATCCCCGCTGGCGTCCTTGAAGTTACAGGTTCAGACGCTCGAACGGCTCAACATTCCGGAAGAAAAGCGCAAATTAATGTACCAGGCGATGAAAAACGACGTCGACCGCCTCGAAGCGCTTATCAATCAGGTGTTGATGGTCAGCGTTCTGAAATCGAAACCGGAGAAAAAGCTGGCGGAATCGTCTGCCAGACTTTGGGATATTCTCGAAACCGCGGCGAACAACTCCTGTATTCGTCACAAAGTCAAAAGGGAATACGTTTCAGTCAATTCCTGCAATGCGAAGATCGTTCACAAACGCTTTGCCATCGAGCTGATTCTCCAAAATATTATCGACAACGCCGTCAAATACGCCTCAAGCGAGAACCCGCAAATTGACGTCCGTTCCCGCATTTCCCATAACGGCAGGCTGGTTGTTCGCGTTTCCGACAACGGACCGGGCATCCCAACAGGGCAGCGCAAAAAGATTTTTCTCCGCTTTTACAGAATCGGAAACGAGCTGGAGCGGAAAAAGACAGGCACCGGCTTGGGTCTGTATATCGTAAAAATGCTCGTTCGACAGATTCGCGGCAAGCTGTATATTCGCGATCGCAATTCCGGAGGCGTTGCTTTCGTTCTCGTCCTCCCGCCCAATGTTACAACAAGAGAGTAGGGAGAAGGGAGTAGGGAATAGGGAGTAGATTTTGAATTCGCCAAAGGCGGATTACTATTCCCCATTTCCTATTCCCTATTTCCTAACCTACAGCTTCTTCAGATAGATATTTTTGAACTGAACGGTCATCGGGGGACCGGGGTGAATCTGCATTCCGAACGTGCCGGATTTGAGCTGGGACGGGTCTTCTTCAATCGTCTGGCTCATCATGACGCCGTTGATGTAATGCGTCATAACGTTGCCCTTAACGACGATTCGATAGGTGTTCCAGTCTTCAAAGTTGATATGTTTCGCCAGGTCGGCTGACGTTGCAAACTGTTCCAACACGACGGCTTTTCTGTCGGTTCCGATCTTGCATTTCTGACCGCGACCGGTAAGGATTCCGCCGATTTCTTCCCCGTACATGATGCCCGTATACGCGTTGCGGGAATCCATGTCCGCCTGATAGCCCATCAAGCCCCATTTTCGGCGTTCGTCTTTAGCGGCGCGGTACATGACGCCGGAGTTGCCGTTTGTGAGTTTGAAATCGATAAACAGTTCGAAGTCGCTAACCGGTTCGCCCGTCCAGGCGATGTGCATGCTGTACGGGACGAGATGCTCCGGCGTCGAAATGCCGGTAATACAGCCGTCTTTGACAGACCAGAACGTCGGGTCGCCTTCCCAGTTGGCAAGCGTATTGCCGTCAAAAAGGGAAACGTATCCTTCCGGCGCCTTATTGTCTTCGGCAAAAGCAAAAGACGCGCAAAGCGCAAACGAAGCTAATAAGAGTGTAAGTTTTTTCATGATGTTATAGGGGAAAGGGAATAGGGAGTAGGGAATAGTCGCGAAGCGTTTGTAACGCTTCGCGTTAATTAATAATTACGCATTCCGAATTACGAATTCCGAATTAAACCTCTGGCAATTCCCAGCCTTCGCGTCGCGGGCGGGAAAGAAGTTTGTTCGCTTCCGGCAAATCGATGAATTCTTCTTTGACGGGATCCCAGTGGACGTCTTTTCCAACCGGGGCGGCGGCGCGAACGATGTTGACCAGTTCGCAAATCGTCGTTGATCGCTGACCGATTTCGACGTCGGCTGCGGGAGTTTGTCCGGTCTTGATGCAATCCGCCCAGTTTTCCGCATGATAAACTGTTTCGTCTCGTTTATTTTTGCATTCATCCGGCAGCGAGGCGGCGATTTCCTTCGGATTGGACGAAACTTTGTGACGGTTGATTTCCATCTTGCCCTTGTCGCCGACTACGATGCAGCCCAAGCCGGGACCGCGGTCGCCGTCGAGTTCAAAGCGAACCTCCACGCCGTTGTCGAACCACATCTTCATTTTGGCGCGTGGTCCTGTTACGCGCGCCATGCCGTAGTATTGAACGCCCGTCTCCTCTTCGCCGTAAGCTCGGTTGGGATACTTGCCGGAATCCTGAATCGTGCACGGTTCTTCCAAACGAATTCTGGTCGGACCAGTGAGGCTGGTTCCGATAGCCATCTGCATCTGGTCAAAGGCGTGAGTTCCCCAGCCGGAGACGCCGAAGCACAGCCCGCCGGCGTCGTAGTCTGCCCAGCGCGCCCAGCCTCTTTGAACTTCCGGCAAGCAAGCGCGAAGTTTCGCCTGGTTTGTCCAGATGTTCCACCATTCCGGGCAGTCCTTGGGGTCAAGATTATATTTCGGATCGTCGTCCGGGAACGGGTACGGTCCAACGAAGTTGGGAACGAGAACCGTTTTGACCTGTCCGATAGCGCCGTTGGCAATCTGTTCGCACGCCCATTTGCACAGCGGAAGAGAGCGCTGCTGCGTTCCCACCTGAACGATTTTCTTGAGCTTGCGGGCAGCGTTTACCATGGCTCGACCTTCTTTAACCGTCAGCGCCATCGGCTTTTCCATGTAGACGTGTACGCCCATCAACATGGCTTGAATTCCCACCCAAACGCGCTGATGTGTAACAGTTTCAACCATAACGCCGTCGAGCTTCTGTTCCTCAATCATCTTGCGGAAATCAGTATACCGCGGAAGATTTGGGAAGCTCTTGGCAGCGCCCGCCAAACGGGGTTCGAAAATATCGCAAACGCCGCCGATTTCGATATTTTTAGCTTGAGGAAGACAGCCGCGAAGCATATAATTGCCGCGGCCGCCCTGACCGATAATCCCAACGCGAACGCGCTCGCTGGGCGCCGCTTCGTCCGCCAAACCCAACGCGCTTGCGGAAACCATCAGCGGAACGCTTGCCAGCGCCGACTTCAAAAGAGAACGTCTTGAAATCTTCATTTTAACTCCTTTTAATATTAGGTAGGATAACGTGTTGAGGCAATGCTCCATGCCTTTTCTATTATTTTTAACACAATCGAAAACGAATTGCAAGAGCAGACGGGAAATTTTTATTCCTCTAATCGAATCTGCACCGGGCTGAGCAGTCCTGACGGCTGGAGCGGGTCGTTGGGACCGAAGAAGCCGCCGGGGCTTGTCCAGGTTGATCGCTGTTCAGGCGGAAGCGCGGCGTCGCCGATGAGACGGTTGCACCACAGGTTGGCGACCGTGATTTTCAGGACGTTGTTCTTCTCTCGCAGCAGCGAGACGGGAACGTCGACCGTCCACGGAGCCAGCCAGAGCGTTCCGAGGTCTTGCCCGTTGAGTTCCACCTGAGCCATGACGCAGACTGCGCCCAAGTCCAACGCGGCAGATTTCGCGCTCAGCGTCGAGGCGTCGAGGTCAAACCTCGTTTCGTACCGCGCCTGACCGGAATAGCAGCGAATGTACGGGTCAGAGCTTTTCGACCAGTCCGACGGCGTCTCGAAAACGACGGTCTTTTCCTTTCCCGATTCCATGTTCCGTCCCGTCGCCGAGTTCTGATTGAACGTAACGTTGAATCGGGACAGTTCAATCGTCTTGACAGCGCTTGTATCGCGTTTGAGCAACCCCGACAGCGGCGGGAGTTTTGACTCGTCCGGGTTCGGTTCCGGCTCGAAGACGATAAACCAGCTTTCTGACGGCGCGAAGGGAACGGGAATCGTCGTTCGTCCGTTGGATTCCTGCTTTTCGTCAACCCGATAGCGTTTGCCGGAGTACGGGTTCCACAGCTGAACGGACTTGCCGGTTGCCCGGAACGTACAGGACGCCGTTTGCGGAGTTGGCAGACAGCTTGCGATAAAATAGACGTTCGCCGCGCCGTCCAAGCGATGAATCCAGCGAACCAGCCCGGTCGATTCGAAGTCCGGAGCGATTCCCATTTCTTGCAGCATTGTTACAGTGTTAGAGAAACTGGGATAGGCATTCGAATCCCCGTTATAGCGGAATCCCCACGGAGACATGTTGTATCGCCCCAGTTCAGCAGCCGGGGACGACTGACATAACCAGCTGGAGTCGGTAACAACGGTTTTGACGTCGGCGCCGTCGAGTATTTCTAACGCCCCTAAAAAACCGGCAGGAGTGGGTTCATCGCCTCCGTTGAACACGACGGCTTCAATGATGTTTTTACCCGGTTTAAATGCAGAGCCAACGTTGAGAATTTGAGGGTATTTAAAGTTGTCGCAAGACCCGACTTTCTGCCCGTTGACGTATAGCGTACAAGCGTTGTCTGCCGCAATGGCGGCAACTGCCGTTCCACGATAGGCGTCCGTGAGATGGATTTCACGAACAAACGTCTTTTCCACGCCTGGCGTAATCCGATGATAATTGACGTCTGACCAGATCCATTTCGCGTTTTGAATAGTTTGTTCCAGATGAAATTTTGAATTGTTGGCGTATGCATACGATTCCTCTGGCAAGAATTCAGTGAGGCTTCTGACGAGGTCGTCCTGTTCCTGTTCTGCTAACGAAGGGGAACGTTTTGGACGCGAGCCAACGATAACCGCGCCGGAGCGATGAAGTTCGTTGAGTTTTTTTGCCAGACGAAGTGTCATGGTTTCACATTGAGGCAAAATCAAAATGGAATAGCTCATACCGTCCGGGAATACGATTTTCCCGTCTTTGACAGTCGCCCGTTCAATAAGCGTATCGGGGCAGCAACCGTCAAAATTGTATTCCTTTCGATCTGAAAAATCGTAACCGGTTAAAGCGGAGGTCGGCGGCACAAATACAGCCGGCGCATCTTCTCTGTCTAAATAGAGGACGTCTGCCGAGGGCAGCCCGCGCTGTAACAGAGCCTGACAGCGGGCAACGTAAAGGTGATACGCGTCCGCCATGCTCCACCACGTTTGCGTCCTGTCCCAATGAACGCCGTGTACGGAAAGCGAATATCCGGGGCGGTTGTCGTCGGTCGGCTGATGGAACATTCTGTGGAAGATAAACCGGTTAATTCCAGCGCACAGCGCCCAGTCCGTTTGCTGTTTCATAGCGCCGGGGTACTGACGCCATTTATCGTTTGCCGACGTAAACGCTTCGGCTCCGATAATCTTTTTGCCGCAAGTGTGCCCGCTCGACACCGCTTCTATAATGCTGTACGTTGTATTTAATCCATAATTTTTAGACCAGAATTCCCCCATCGGGACGTCCGCCGAGCGGAACAGATACAAATCGCCCGCCGGGTTGAGGTCGTACGCCTCGGTCGAGAAGTTCAAGCCGCGTTTGGCGCCCAGGCGTTTCATGTACTCGACGTTGTTCTCGTAAACGAGTTCCTGAGCCGTGCGGCGCAAGTCCCACAAGAATCGTTCTGACTTCTCGACGCTCTCGACCGGAACGCCGAACATGACAGGCGTCCAGGGCAGCGGGTCGTATCCGCGCTTTTCGATAAAATGCTCCCGAAAACGCTCCGACCAGTTTTGAGAACTCATTTCCCAGCTGTCGTGATGAAGCGTCGTAAACTTCCCGACCGCCAGGAATTGAGACAGGAACTTTTCGTAATTCTGATCAAATCCGGACTTCTCGAACTTGTCACATTCCAGCCCCAGCCCGGCGCTCGGAGCCGGACGCGTCGTTTGACCCGTCAGACGGCGTCCCAGACGCAGAATCGTCCAGTCGCCCTCCGGAGCCGTCCACTGAAGGACGCCGTTGGCGTCCATAAATCGGGAGACGTCGATAATCTTGTCAAACGGAATCACCGCGTCCGCGGGCAGCTCGGTTTTGTCTGGCGTTAAATACGGTTTGACGCCGCGTACAGAGGAGTACGGAGGACGATAAAACAGAGCTTTCTCTTCCCAGTCGGCAAGACGGTATTCCTGCCTGGGCGTCGGATAGACAATCACGGCAACGTCCTTATAGAATTCCCGCCACTGCTTTTCAAACTGTCCTAACGACCCCATGCCGAAATAGGGAACGCGGGGTTCAGGTACGGGCAAATCGACTTCGATCCTGCCCGGACCGGAAACCTTTGTAACAGAACATCGCAGATGCTGCATGGAATTTTCGGGAGCAATCCACGCCCCGCCCGCGCCGCACCAGCCGGGACCGGCGGGAATCGTCAGTTCAATTCCCTGCTTTTCCGCTTCCGCCGCCGCGAAACGCCAGCAGTCAAGCCATTCCGGCGACATGTAGTCTACCTTCCCTTTCGGAGCGCCCAGCGCCACTTCCAGCGGGATCGCTCTGGCAAGCCCCGCCTGCTTCATCGCCGCCAGGTCCGCCGCCATGCCCTCTTTGGAAAGATTGGCGTCCATAAAAAACCAGTACGCGCCCGGTTTCGCCTCCTGCGGGGGAGAAAGGAAATCGTCCAAAAGGGCGGTGGAAGCGCTGTCCAGTTCCGCCGCGTTGATTAGCCCTAACATGCCGGGCGCCGCCAGTAACGACGTTCCAGCTAAAACGGTTTTCAAAAAAGTTCGTCGTGTTGCGTTCATGACTATATTAATTGTTACGAGTGAATGAAAGGCGGTAATGGATAGACCAACGGGAGCGAAATTGCGCTTCTATTAAAGCGTAACTTCGTTCGCTAACGCTCACTGCGTTACCGCCTTTCATCAATTTACTATCCCTTCGCGGACTTCGCGAACTAGAGAGAGAGGATTTCCGGGGACTCTACGCGCCCCGGCTCGCCGACCGCCTACTCTTTCTTTTCCCAGCGAAGACCGGAGGTCGTCAGTTTGCCGGCTTTTTCCAGCGCGGCGCGGAGTTCGGGCAGGTCGTAAAGTTGTAACGCGCCGTGGACGACGCTAGCGTACGGGGTTGTGGAATACCCGCCGTTTTCGACCATGTTCGTCCAGCTGACAAGCGTATTGACGACCGTCAAATGACCGAACGTATCCGGTTCGCAGAATTCCGCGTGCAGAGCGGGAATGGTCGCCTCGTTTACCGCGATGCAGTCCACGTTCGTCGCCTTGAGTTCCGTCTTGAGGTATCGGCTCAGGTTGAACAGGTCTTCGGCGCGGAACCCGACGTACGTCTTGTTGAGGTCAAAGGCGAAGTAACAGTCCCAGCCATCCTGACCGAAATTTGCGCATCTAAAGTAATTTTGATTGAGCTGCTGCGTTTCGCCGTAGCCGCGCAGGTCGACGGTCAATACCGGTTTGCCGCTTTCCAGAAGCCCGTTGACGATATCCAATCCGTCTGTTTTGCCTTTGTCGCTGACAAAAAGGGTCGCCTTGGACATGTCCGCGTTGCGCGGAACGAGCCAAAGAGCGGTCAAGTACAGTTTCGGCTCGACCTGGAATACGATTCGCTTCGCTTCAGCCAACGCGGTGGTTTGACCTTCAGCCGCAGCAGTTAGCTCTGGCACGTCTTCAGACGACAAAACGGTCAGGGCGGGAACGTCTTTGGATTCCTGGAACAGAGCCTGCTGACGGACTTTCGTTCGCAATTCGTCTTCCGGCGTCTGTGACCAAATCTCGGCGCGTTTAGCAGTAAGTTCCTTAGCGTAATCGCGGTTGATGTCGAACGTCGTTCTCGATCCGGGGATGTTCTGAACGTTGCCAGTTTCTGTTACAAGATATTCTTTTTCCGACAATTCCAGCGTTCGTTCCGGCTCGACAATCGGGTCGGTCTTGTTCGGTCCGACAACAGCTTCGCTGCCGCCAACAAGGAAGCGGTGCATAAATCGAGCGGTCGCTACTCGCAAGGTCAGGTCGTACCCGTGCGTGTTGAACGTCTCCGCCAGGTTCATACGTTCCGGATACGTCAGCAAGCCGAACATGCGTTTGGAATATCTGTAGGACTCCCACGTCTGTTTAATCGGGAAGAAGTCTTTTGTCGCAGAGCCGATCATGGTCGGTTTGGGGGCGCGCATGATGCAGTAGTCCGCATGTTCCAGCCCGAATTCCAGCTGACCGAACACGTGCTGTTCCGAGTCGGATTCCGGCTGACCACGGCGATACATGCCTGTCAGAGACGTCAGATAGCACAGCGACGCAGCGACTTCAATGCGTTCGTCCAGAGCCATGAAATACGCCGTCTGAGTGCCGCCGCCGGAAAGCCCGCACGCGCCAATCGACTTCGGGTCAATTTCCGGACGCGACTGCAGGTAGTCGATACCTCGCATGCCGTCCCAGATTTCAAACCAGCTTGTGTTGCGTCCCAACGCCATCGAGCCGATTCCCAGCAGGTTGTGAGCGTGAACGGAAATGGGCGGGCGGGGCGTCGTGAACTGGAATCGTTCGCCCTGATCAATCGGGTCGAAAATCAAAGCTGCCATGCCGTTGAGAGCCAGCAGAGCGGAGACGCGCTGATAAGCTGCGTATCCTTTCCCGTTGGCGGAATGACCGCAGGCAACCAGAACGCCGGGCCACGGCTTGGGATACTTCGTTTCGTCCGGCAGGAACAGGTTAGCCGTTACCCAGAAGTTGGGCTGCGATTCAAAGCGAACTTTTTCAACCGTGTATCCTTCTTTCTGAACCGTCCCTGTTATAACCGGATTGAGCGGGTTACGTTCCGGGAACGCGCCGATTTGCTTAAAGAAGAAATCCTTGCGCTCTTTTTGATACTGAGCAATCTGTTCCGGCGTTTTCGCTTTTTCGTAATTCTCGATCCAGCGCTGTTCCGCTTTGTCGAGCAGCGTCAGCATCCATTCGTGCATCATGAACCGCGGTTCAATCTCGACGCCGTCCGCATTCTTGACAATTCCTTTCGGCAAAGCCTTGGCAGAAAGAACGCTTTGATTAACAAGGCGGGGAGCGATCAAGCCGTTTTGAATAACCAGATCGGGATTTATACCCAGGTTTTCGTAGAATTCTACAATGTCTTTATGAAGAAAGGTCTTTCCCTTAACAATCGGCTGAATTTCCGCTGCAGAAGCGCGAGCGATATTGCTCAGAGCGTTGACAACGTCAAAGAAAATGTAACGACCCGTCGCGGGAGCGGGGAAGTTAATTCTGACCGTTTTAACCGGCTGTTCGTACTTCGGATAAACGACGCCCGTCCAGACCGGTTCGCCTTTGTCCTCCAAACTGTCGCAGACGTATACCTTGACGTTCTCGAACGTGCCGTTGGTCATATCTTCACGGGGCGTGTAGTCGAAACCCTCGATAGTCATCGGCTCCAGCAAATCCAGCGCAATCCAGTGCGGCGGATCGACCGCGGGCGCTTCAAATCGCGTATGCCAAAACGTATGCAGATTGCCGTCACAGGCGCGGAACGCCTCGTTGCCGCGGTTTTCGCTGTTGACGATAATGTCGATTTTACAAAGTGTCGGACGGGATTCGTCCGCCCACGCGCAGCAGCTGAGTAAAAGAACAGTAATCAAAATGGATGTTTGAAGTTTCATGTTTGTTTTGATGGTTAAGCTTGAGGAATGAATCAATAACAATTATGTCTCTGGTCTATTTAATCGGGATAACGATAAACGTAACCGAGTGGGGCGCGATCGTTACTCTCCCGTTTTTGACTTCAATAGTCGTCTTCTGCGGGACAACGCGATTTTCCGCGCCGACGTCGTTGAAGTCGTCTGGAGAGGAACCGCTGAGGACGATTGCTTCAAGTTTTGTCGGAAGGTTTTTGATTCCAGAAAGGAACCCCAGCTTGACTTCTGCCGCGTTCTGAGGGTCTTTGTTGACAACCGCCAGAACGTAACGCGTCTTCTCGTCGTTGACGCTCAAAGCGGCGTCGAGTTTCAGCGTTTGCTGTTGGTTCCACAGCAGCGGTTCGGAATTAATCTCAATCGGTACAACGTTCTTTTCCAGCAAATTGACGTACATCCAGAAAACGTGGTACGTCGTTCGCTTGACAATTCCTTGAGGATAGACGTACAGCGCCCCGCGGGTGTTGACAATCGGCGAGAAGCACGCGATTTTGACGTCGTCGCAATGCCGCAGGCAGGAGTTGAGGAAACAGGCGGAAAAGACCGCATCCGCCATCGTATAGGTGGAGTTGATGTCGTTCTTGTCACGCGCCTGGACGTCCATGTGCGGATGAACAGCTCCGATTCCGGGGTGATGCCATCCGCGAAGGTTCCATTCGTCAAAGGCGATAAAAACGCGTCCGCGCATTTTGGTCTTGTCCAGAACGGCGATCGTGCGGAGAATGGACGATTCCGGTCGCTGGGTTCTCATCATGCACGCCATATACGGAGAAGGATTGTTTCTGCCTGCCAGGGAATCCCAGTACCCGTGAATGGAAACGTAGTCCAGCATGTACCCGGCTTTTTCCAGCAGCGGCAGCGTCCAGCCCTCGTTGGGCAGCGCGGCGGCGAAGAGTTTAATGTCAGGATCGGTATTGAGCATGAGCTTGCCTGATTCCCGGACGAAGTCGCCCCATTCGCCGACGGTTTTGGCGCCCATTTCGTGACGTCCCCAGTTCTCGTTGCCGACGCTCCAGTATTTGACGTTGAACGGCTCCTTGAACCCGTGCGCCTGACGAAGCCTGCCGAATTCCCCAACGTTGAGGTTGCAGTATTCGACCCAGTCGCTCATCTCTTCCGGCGTTCCCGTCCCGGCGTTTGTGCAGATGTACGGTTCCGCCCCGATTTTTCGGCACCATTGAACGTACTCTGAAGTTCCGAATGTGTTTGGTTCTTCAACGTGCCATGCTTTATCCCAGGTTGGCTGACGGTTCGGTCCGACGCCCTTTTTCCAATGGTAAGCGGAAACAAAGCACCCGCCGGGCCATCGGACGATCGGGACTTTGATTTCCCGCAGAGCCTCAATGACGTCTTTACGAAGTCCGATTTCATCGGAAAGGGGAGAGCCGGGATCGAAAATGCCGCCGTAAACCTGACGATGAAAATGCTCGATGAAATGCCCGAAAATCATGTGGTCGTACGTCTTGGGAGCGGAATCTTTAACGGCGGAAATGACGTTGGATGAAATATCCGGCGTTACGTCCGTTTGAAGGATGTAGTCGACTTTGATATGCGCCCAGTTGACGACGGATTTTTTATCGAAAATGACAATCCGGGCGGGTTTGCCCTGATATTGCGTTACATCCCAGAATCGGAGTTTGAGTCCTTCGTCGCCCTGACGCGGAACGTTGTACAAGCCGATTTCCTCCGCGACCTTGTTCCCGTCAACGTAAAGTGCGATTCCCGTTTCGCCGGGGAAATTCCCGCCGCCGATTAAAAACGTGATGTACTTCCGTTCAATTTTGAATTCCGGGGACGTCAGCGTTCCGGTTGCGTTGTCGCTGTCGACGCTGGCAAGGGTATTGATCAGCCTTTGACCGTGAAAGCCGTAGACCGCGCCCATCCCGCCGGAATACAGAGCGTCTGCGCTGCGAACCTGAAACGCGTTCCCTTCAGCGCTCCAGCCGTCGAGATTGTCAGTCTCGAAATCCGCGATAACAATATCCGGCTTCTGCGCCTCGGTTTCCTCAGCGGCAAGATTCGAAATCCCTGCCGCCGTCAACGCCAAAGCCAGGACGAATAATGATAAAAATCTGTTCATGTGTATGCTCCTTTCAAATTAATGAACTATATGTCTTTCATCATTTATCGATTATTATACCGGGACAAAAAACGTTTGTCAAGACAGCGGCGTTCACTCACTCCTCGCTGTCTGTTCTTACCACGTACCCGTACGGAGGAAGCTCGTAGTTGAGGTCGGTAAACGTCCCGTTTTGAATCGGCGCGAATTTCGGCGAGACTTTGGAATTGACCCAGACTTTAACCGGGTTCTTCGTCGCGTTAACCACAACCAGAGCGTTTTTGTCGCCCAGCTCGCGTCTAAAGGCGAGAACAGAATCCATCTTGTCGTTTTCCAGCCAGACAATTTTTCCCGCAGTAAAGACGTCGTTTGAGCGCCGCAGAGCCGCCAGACGCTGAATCAGAGCGGTTCGCGCCTGCCCTTGCGGCGTCTGAGCCAAAGACCAGTCCACGCATACCGTCGGAGTACTCAGATTGGCTTTCTTCGCCTGAGCGGTGTTGCCAAACAGACACTGCGGGCTGACGTCGGCAACCTCCTGACCGCCGTAAAGCATCGGGACGCCGTCTTGAGTAAACAGGAGCGTCAAGACGGCGTTGACGCCGTCGAAGGTATACTGCTGTTCCGGGCGATTTAACCGCTTGTCGCTGGCGATATCGTGATTGTCGATGTATCGCAAGAACCTCGCGTTCTGCACGTTTTGTGACGCTATCGACAGACACCGGCTTCTATAGGCAGACGCCGGCTTGCGGCCGCAAAAGGCGTCGTTGAGAGTTCCGATAAACGAGAAACTGTAGTTGACGTCAAACGCTTCAACCAGAGACTGCGGATTCGTTCCCTCGTTGATAAACCCGACTTCCGGGTTAATCTTTTCGCACCGTTTGCGGGCTTCCGCCCAGAAATCGAGCGGAACGAGGTTGCCGACGTCCATGCGGAACCCGTCCGCCTTGTAGTCGCGAACCCACTGTTCCATGTTTTGAATGAGGTACTCGCGCAGTTCCGGAGACTTGTAATTCAGCATGGGGAAATGCCATTTACCGTTTTTGACAGCTCCGTTTTCGTTACGCTGAACGAAGTCCGGATGGCTTTCAATAAAGACTGCCGTGGGGCCGCAATGGAAAAAGACCATGTCGAGCATAACCCGCATTCCCAGCGCGTGAGCGGCGTTGATAAAGTCCTTGAGATCCTGATTGGTTCCGTATTCCGGGTCGACGTTGTAATAGTCCTTCATGCGGTATGGATTGCAGGGGTTTTCCATTCCAGACGCCTTCTGCCGGCTGCTCCAAAAGTCTTTGTTCATGTCGTCGTCTGAAACGAAAACCGGGCACAAATAAACCGCTGTTACACCCAGTTTGGCGATAGACTCGAGCTTTTCCTCAGCCGCTTTGAGCGTTCCCTGTTCGGTAAACCCGCGAAGACTGATTTGATAGACAATCCCTTTCGCCAGCCAGTCCGGCGACTTCCGAGCGGTTTTGTCGTGAAACGATTCCGCCGACGCAGCGCCGTTCCAATTCATCGCGCCAGCGGCAATGAGTCCCAACGAGGACGTTTTAATAAAATTTCGACGTGTACAATTAATCATTTTTGATCCTTTCTTTGGTTCATATAGTTGCGAGTTGCGAGTAACGAGTTGCGAGAGGATTTGGGGAAGTTGCATTCGTTTCTCGTTTCTGTACATTTAGTTTATCCTATTGAGAAACAAAAAGCAATCCCTGGAACGAGCAAAAATGAAAGGCGATAATAGAGCAATCAGCGGGAGCGGAATTACGCTTAGGCGAGCCGCGGGGGTAACCCGTGGGAGTGAGCAAAGCGAAAGTGAAATCTTTCGGAGCGCAGCGCCTTTGCGCCGCTTTGTCAAATGTCCCGTCGAAAGCCAATGACGCAGCAAGAAACCATTCCGGGTCGCGGACGCAGTCCGCTTCCCTAATCATTTTTGTCTAATCGAAATTAAATTTTCGGTTTCGTCAAACATTTCGCGTAGAACAAAGATTTTCGTTTTTTTTTTCGGCGGACTTCGTCCGCGACCCAGTAAGAATATTGGCTGCGTCTGTGGGAAATAGCAGGACTTTAGTACTTGACGGCTTCGCCGTCAAGGTAAAAGCGAGAGCTTCGCTCCCGCACTCCGAAATGTTACATAATCTTAAAGTCCATTGGCGAGTCTTCCTGGAATTGGTATTCCTTGACCTTGCCGTCTTTGAATCTGACGATGACCTTGAGCGTTTTGACTTTCTTGTTGACCGGATCGCCGAAAAGAAGGTTGTACTTACCCAACTGTGTAACAGTCTTTCCGCGGAATTCTTTTTTGACTTGATCGGTAACGTCAATAAACGTATTTTCTGCGCCGTAGGCGGCAAAGATGATTTCCCCGTCAAAGACGTCGTTAGCGTACAGGCGAAGCGGGACGCCGGCGACTTTTTCGGAGTCTCCGTCCTGGCGGATGTCAAAGCGGTTGATAACGGGGGCTGTGCCGACGCGGGGTCGAATCGGCGGGACGTGGTCGACGACGTACGAGTCCGGGTCGTACATGGCGCGAATCTCCTCGTCGCCCAGGTACGGACCGTTGCAGTCCACCCAGGCGATAAGTCGTTCCCGGTCTTCTCCTGTTACTTTTACGCCGTGATGTTCGCCCGAACAGGCGTTATGAACGAGCGTACTGACCGGGCTGAACGCAGAGTACGGCGGGAGCGTAACAATGTTCGCCGGGTCGTAACGGTCGTATCCTTCCACGACAAACAGCCCCGCGAGGTTGGCGGGAACGCCGCGTTCGTCTCGCTTTTTGACGGAGCCCCAAACGCACTTGCCGCTGACCAGGGTCAGGTATGGCTCGCAGAACGGGCTGGATTCTCCCGGACGCGTGCCAACCTGTTCTCTCCACGGGTGCGACGACGGACGGCATATCATGTTGAGCTTTCCAAACGCCTCGTTGGTTGGGTCCTGATGGCATTTGGCGCAGTACTTGTCCAGAACGGGCTGAACGAATCGCATGTAGGAAATGGACTCACCCGTTCCCCACGTTGGCGGCGTCAGCTTTTGCGGGCCTTTCTTCATCGCCATGTTCATGCCCTTGCTGGGCTGGTTGCCTTTGGTCGCCAGGTTGGATTCGTGACATCCAAAACAGCCGCGGATTTCGCCCGGCATGACGTTGGTAAACGATCGCATGACGTGAATCGCCATACCATTTTCGTCAAGCATTTCAAAATAGACGGATTTCCCGGCGGGGAGTTCAAAGAAAACGCTCCCGTCCGGCTCAATCGGAACGGTTCCGAGAATACGCTTGACGCCTTCCGCCTGAAAGACCGACACGGCGGGGCCGTCGTGCTGAACGGTTTTGTGCCACGTTGTGTACGTTTTGGGATCCATTTGAATGACGCGAATCGCCTTGCCCTTTTCCTTCAGAACGGCGGGGGCGTTGTCGAAAACGTTGTTGGAATACAGGTATCCCGGACGGGGCTGGGCGCCAACGCCGATTTCGGGCCAGTCGACTCTGTCCGGCAGAACGGCGGGCGTCTGCCGCGGTTTGAACGGCATGGCGTACCACGCGTTGGCGTTGTCCGCCGCGTAAATCAGTTCCTTGTTCCCGTAGACGTCCTGCAGATACAGCTTGAAAAAGAGCCCGTGATGGTCGCCGCCGTAAAGGTTCCCGCCTGTTCGAGCGGAAACGAGCATATATTCCTCCGACAGCGGGAAAGGCGCTTTGTACGCAGTGAACTTCCCGGCGGAATGGTAATCGTAACTGGCGGGCGGGTCTTGCTGTCCGTTGCCGACTTCCGCCCAGGACGCGTCACGGGTGATTCGTTCCAGCCCGTCCGGATAGTTCATGCCTTTGGTCGGGTCGATGTACCCGACGGCGCCGTCAAACCAGCCGTGATGTCCGACGCCGGTAAAGACGATTTTCTTCGATCCGGGAATGGCGCGGGCTTCAGTCAGGACGTCCGGCCAGGCAGACTGGTTGCCCCAGAGCGTTTGCGAGTTCGTCCCGTCCGGGTTCATCGTCCAGAGAGCCTGAACCCGCCAGAGCGCTTTGTCGGTGTACTCCCAGCGCGTGTAAATAACGCGGCCGTCCGGCAGAATGTTGGGCATGTACTCCGGCTCGCCGTTGGCGGAAATGACGTAGATGTTTTTCCCGTCGCCGTCACAGCGAGTAACGGCAAACGAATGGGTCATCGGCATGCAGCGGACGTAACTGTGCTGCCGCGACGAGCAGAAAATGATGTGCCCGTCCGGCGCAAAAACCGGGTCGAGGTCGTCGTAGTCGCCGCGAGTAAGCTGGCGAACGTCCGTCCCGTCCGAGTTGACTTTGTACAGATGGAACGACTTCTCCCCGACGGGTTTGTAACAGAACAAAACTTCCTTCGCGTCGTAGGACAAGTCCGGACGCCAAAACGCGCCGCCCATGCCTTCGGAGAGGTTCTTCTTGACGTCCCGGGGGTTCAAGCCGATAATCAGCAGCCGCCCGCCGTCCGCGCCCTCAAACCCGTTGCGGTGCCGCGTTTCGTGCCCCCACTGATCGGTTTTGTCGTCCTTGTCCCCGCGCGGGTACGGGTTCTCAACCATCAAAATGGAATCGAAATCCAGCAGCGGGTTGGAAAAGACGATGTCCCGCTTGACTTTTCGGACGTCAAAGTACAGAGCTTGTAACGCCTCCGCGTCGTCGGGGTTAACGCCCTTGAGCTTGGTTTCCAGTTCGTCCAGCTTGGCGACGTACGCTGACAAATCCGAAGCCCCAGCCATCTTCCCGATTCTCTCGGCGGCTTCTTTCGCCCAACGAATTTCGTTAGCGGCTTTCTCAGCGGTAAAGCTGTTATCCGCCTGAAACGTCCAGTCTGTAATCAAGTCCTGCTGAGCCTGTTCCGGCAGTTTATCGAACGGCGTACACGCAGCGAAGCAAACGGAACTGACAGTCAAAACAAACAGCGTTGCAAGGGAGTAGAATATTCTCATTTTATAATCGTGGGGTTGAATGATTGAGGTTAACGCCGATGGGCGGGAATGCCAAGGCGCAATCTGGGAGACTGCTGGGAGAGAACTGGGAGGTTGCTGGGAGAACGCTGGGAGGAGCTGGGAAAATGTTGGAAAAGCGCTGGGACGTCGCTGAAATTCCCAGCAGCTCCCAGCTATTCCCAGAAGTTCCCAGAATCCTCCCAGCTTTTAACTTTTGTGTGAACGAATATTACTTAATTTCCTTTGTATCTGGAATCATCTGACCGTCTTTGCGGCTTCCGAGCAGGGCGTGAATCTGCCCTTCAATGCCGTAGTGGACGCTGTGTACGGACGCGTCTGCAAACGCCATGTTCATCGACGATACGTGTGCAGAGCCAAATCGCCAGAAGTAGTTTTGCCACGGGAATGATTTAGGAACGTTATTGATGTCGTGCAGCGGCGGCATGAGGAAATTTGCGACAGTATAAGCGTTTTTATCTCCTGTTTCAAAACATAAATCCTGAGTACCTTTGAGAGATGCGCTGTTGTTGACGGCGTCATAATCTTCTGCAGTTCGACCATAGCACCAGCGAAGAATGTCCGGGTCGTGTCCAACAAACATGGACTCGTTATCGCCGCGGCATTCATTAACGCCGTTGTAGGCTTTCGCGTCAACGAATTTTTCTCCAATCATATACGTATTGCTCATACCGTCAGTAATGTCGTTTTTGCCGATTTCGGTAGCGCAATAAAAAATCCCGTTATTTTTTTGGCGATGATTTGGATTTTCAGGCCAACTCTGTCCCGTCGCCAGTTTCTGGTCAAAATCCGGCTTGCCGGTATTGGGGAAATTGCTGTACATGTTTTTTCCGTATGACCCCGCGTTGCCGGCGTAGTCAGTTCGGCAATAGTAGGCTGGCTGACCGGCGTTGTTCATAGTAATATTGGTAACGTTATTGCAGATGTCCGCTTTACGGCGCGTTGGGCAGTTCATAACCGCAATCGGCGTTTGAACCATATCCATCAAGGCGTTCTTGAGTTCATTTCCTTTTTTGCCCAAGCCTTTGTCGTGAAGAGCCGTTTGGTCAATGTACGGCAGAACGTTAAAAATCCAGCCGCCGGGCTGATGCCGTCCGACGCCGGCGTTCGGGTCGCCGACCCAAACGTTGTTCCAGCCGCCGGTGGGGAAGAACCCGTGAGCGGCTTCGTGGTTAAGACAGCCTTTTGCCAGCTGGTTGATGTGGTTTGTACACGTTACGCGACGAGCCGATTCTCTGGCGCCGTACACAGCAGGCAAAAGCAGCCCGACCAAAACAGCGATGATTGCAATGACAACCAATAACTCAACAAGTGTAAATCCGTTACGTTTCATAAATCCTGACAGGGTTATCAATAATGGTTATTGAATGGTAAAGCGAGAGGTCAACGAACCTCTCGCAATTTGATATGTTATACTAAATAAACTCCTCACTCCTTCCGTGGGTTAAAACCCACGGCTAATGATATTGAACCGCTAACGCGGTTCTAGCGGAAGCGTAACTTCATTCGCTTCGCTCATTCCGTTACCGCCTTTCATTACAAAACCTAATTCCTAACTCGCTTACGAAGGAATAATACGATAACCCCAAGCGCCAACAGCGCCCAGGTTGACGGTTCCGGAACGCCAGAACCCGGTCCCGGAGGAAGGGGACCAGCGCCGCCAACAATCAGCCACAGACCGTCGTTTTCTATGCCTTCCAGACTAAACAAGTCTGTGAAATTCCCAAGAATCGGTGTAACGCCGCTATATTCTTCATCGGAAATCAGCTTGTATGATTCGCCTTCCGCCGCCCAGGCATCGAAGTCGTTGTTTTCAAAGAACAGCTTGATAATCGAATTCTCGTCGATTACAAACGTACCGCTGTTTTCGATAAACAGTTTATCGTATTGCTGTGCTTCTTTGTCTGCGGTATAGGAACTGAACTCGAACAAGCCCGTTGCGCCGGTTTCGATTGTTGCATTGCCGTAAATGGTTAAATCTCCAACGGAATTGCCGGGTGAAAGCGTTGCGCCATTCTTGACAATCAAATCGCCGTTGTACTGACCTTTGAAGTCCAGTTCGCCTTGGGAAACCGTGAAGTTGTCTGCGTTGAACTGGGTTCCGTTCGCCTTAATCTTAAGCTTGCCAGTTCCCGTCTTGGCGACGTTTCCGCCGGAAACGGTCGTGTTGCTGGTTGTGAAGTCCAGCGATTTTTCGCCAGTAGGAACGTTGTATTCCAAAGTGGCGTTGTCCGCAATTTCAATCGAGCTGTTCGCTTTGACCGCATCGCCGGTGAGTTGAAGAACGCCTTCAGAGACGGTAGTTCCCTTTGTATACGTATTGTCGCCGGAAAGAACCAGCGTCCCAGCTCCCTGTTTAACCAGAGGAACAAAATTCCCGTCGGGATCGAAAATTTGCGAGGAAATCGTCAGTTTAGCTCCGTCAGCAACGTTGAACTTTCCTCCTGCATTTCCAGGCGTGCCAGGAGCTTGACGCAATGTAATTCGATTAGCGTTAATGACATTGTCCGTTCCGCCCAGGACGTTGACAGCGTTATCGAAAACGTAGTTGCCAAACGTTGCGCTGCCTGTACCGTTTTCAGCTGAAATAACGCCGTTGTTCATGTTGATTGCGGCGCCAACGGTTATGTGATTGCCTGTTGAATCGTTATGCAGCGTTCCGCCGTTGGTCAAATTGATTGTTCCAACGGTTCCTGTGGTATAGCCAAAAATATCTCCATGACCAGTAACAACAGACGTTGCGCCGTCAACAGTTAACGTACTTCCGGTAGCCAAAGTACCCTTTTGACCAGTTTTAGTCAGATTGAGCGTTCCGGCAGAAACAATAGTGTCGCCGGTATACGTATTGTCGCCAGAAAGGGTCAGCGTTCCCGCGCCGAGTTTGGTTACGTCGCCTTCGCCGGAAATGACGCCTGAAACCGTAAGATTGCGATTTGCGCCAATTTCAAACGTTCCGTCAGCGTTCATTTCTACCGGATTGCCAAACGTTGCTGTATTCTGCTCGCCTTCGAGGAATTGGACGCCCTTCTTATTCGTTCCGTCAATCGTCCATTTGGCGGCAGAAATGTCATCCGAATTGACGTTATAATATTCCGAAGTCGGGGTCGGCGGATCTGGCGGTTCCGGACCGTCCAGCTTCTTAAGAACAAGATTGTTGTCCGCCGTTGTCAGATACCAGCTTGTCGTTGCTGCGCTGCCAACGTTTACCTGAACGTTATTCAAATCAGCCGTCAGACCGCTGGTTTCCATCAGAACGTATCCGGCTTCCGGCGCGTTGTTCCACCACGAGGTTTCGTCGCCGTTGTTAAACGTCAAATTGATTACGCCCGAGGTCAGCGTTGCGGAAGTCGCAAGCAGTTTGTCGTAATCGTTAGCAGACGCGGTGTAACCGTTCATGTCGAAATAGACCGTTCCGCTGGTCAGCGTCAAGGAGGCTGCTGTAATAGCAGCCGATGCCGAAGTTTCTCCAATAACAAACGAGCCGCCGTCAAGAACAACGTTGGTTAAGTTAATGTTTGCGCCGGTCTGGAATGTTCCATCCGTATTAACGGTAACGTTAGGCGAAGCCAAACTTCCAGAGTTTGTCAGAAGCAGCGTACCGCCGGAAACGACTGTGTTTCCGGAATACGTGTTAGCCGCAGTCAGCTTCATCGTACCAGCGCCGGTCTTGGTAAATCCGCCGTTGCTCTTAATAACGCCGTCAACGGTTAGCGTGTCGGACTTAACGTCAAACGTTGCAGTCGCCCCAGCGTTGATATTGAAGCGGGATTTAATCACCGAGTTTCCAGTCGAAGTAACAACGCCGGTTCGAGTGGCAAAATCCAAACCAGAGCCGGCATCGGTATAGCCATTTTCCTTTTCAATCAGACCGTTTTCCAGATTCAGGTTTTTAATATGCGTATAGTTGGCAGGAATGAGCTTACCGCGGATGGTTACATCGGGGGGAGAACCCGCTCCATAACCAAACTGGTTTGCTTCCCGTAAATCCAGCGTCGCTCCAGACGCAATAGTAATCGGACCGGAGCCCAAATTGCTGGGAGAAGTGTTGCCGCCTTGCGAAATGACAACGCCTTCATTAATATCAAATCCGCCCTGGAATGAATTTTCAGCCGTCAAATACAGCGTTCCTTGTCCAAGTTTTACAACTTTGCCATTTGCATTTTCAGATCGAATAACGTTAGTAATGGACAGCTGCGAATTGGCGTCTGTCGTAATGTCGATCGTTGCGTTATTACGAATCAGAAGGATAGCTGAAATCGTCGAATTGGTAGGATTTTCAGCAGTCGCGCCGTCCAATGCGTGAGAGTAAACTTTGGCAGTGTTGTTGTATAAATCAAACGTACTGCCGCTGGACGCTTTTGCCGTTCCGCCGTACATGTGAAGTTGAGTATTAATGAACGTTTCATTCTCAACCGTACTGTCAAAAGTACCGTAGACGTTAATGATCATCGTCGGTGTGTCGCTGTGTCCAATAGAGTCTTTCGAAGCGCCAAGCAGGGTAGCTCCCTGACCAATGGTAACCTGACCGAATCGTTTGGTTGTATTGTTCAGACTGTTGACAAGCGATACTGTTCCTTCCTGGATTTCGAAGTTGCCGGTGGAGGTTGAGGTCAGAGAAAGATTTCCCGCCCCGGTTTTGACCGTCTTGGCGGAGCCGTTATTGGCAATATTGTATCCAATTGCCATCGTTTCGCCATCAGCAACGGCGAATTCCAAAATCGCGTTGTTGGTAACAGGAGCGTTTCCGAGCGTGCCAGCGCCGGCAACTTTGAGCGTACCTGCGTTAATCGTCGTTCCGCCGGTGTAAACGTTGGCGCCGGAGAGCGTCAAAGTCTCGTTACCATTCTTGACCAAAGCGCCTTCGCCGGAAACGACGCCTGCGAATTCAGACGCTACGTTGTTGTTAAGCGTCAGAGCGTATCCGCCGTTGTCAACAGAACCCGACCCTGACAGATTGTTTAACGTTTGAGCGGCGCCCATTGTAATCGCGCCGTTGTTTGTAACGGAAGCAGAGCTGGCAATCGAGTTTTCCGCCGTCAAAGCCAACGTACCAGCTGAAATTGTAGTAGCTCCGGTATAGGAATTAGCTCCTGCGAGAGTCAGCGTTCCATATCCCGTTTTGTTCAACGCTTTTGAACCGGAGACGTTGGTGAGCGTCAAATTGTAACTGTCGCCGACTTCAACTTCGCCGTCTGCGTTCAAAATAACAGGTTTTCCGTACGTAACGTTGAAATTGTCGCCTGCAACAAGCTTGGCGCCCAGTTTGGTATCGCCGTTGATTGTCCAGTTTTCAGCGTCCAAATCAGACTGCAGGTTGGCAAGATAGTATTTGGAACCCGTTGGCGCGACTTCCGTTGCCATCAGATAGATGCCGTTGTTGTCATAGTCCAACCACCAGCTGGGGCTTATCACGCCGTCGACTGTTACTTGCATATTATCAACGCCGCCAAGCCAGCTGGTAATATTGATTAGTTCGTACCCGTACTGACCGGCGTTACTCCACCATGCCAATTCGTCGCCATTGTTAAACGTCAAATTGACAAAGCCGTTTTCCATGTCTAACGTAGGAACTTCTACCCAGTCCCAGTCGTCGCCTAAAAAGCTGTTCATGTCAAAACTGATAGAACCGCCGTTAGTGAGCGTCAGATTGCTGATTTCCATCGAAACTGTTTCAGGCGTATTTCCAACAACAAATTGACCGCCGTTGATTGTTACAGGCGGCGTTCCTCCGAAAGTTCCAACTTCCAGCTTTCCTCCAGTGATTGTAACGCTGTCGGTTGACAAAATGCCCGCTGAAAGAATTCCGCTATTAACGGTTGTGGAGCCTTCATACGTAGCGTCTGTCAAGGTCGTTTTGCCTTTTCCAGACATAATTACATTCCCTTCTCCGGAAATGCTGTTTGTCAGAGTAACGCTGTCATTGAATCCCAAATCAACGGAACCTTCGTTTACCTGAATGTCGCCTGTATATTCGGAAGCGTTCCCCGACAGGCGAAGCGTACCCTTTCCGACTTTATTGATGTTGCCGGAACCGGTTGTTGCGCCAGCGTGGTCGAGCGTGTAACCTTCCGCAACGTCAAATTGCGTATCGACGCCAATGTCCATCGCGCCGGTATGAGTTGCAGTCGTTTCTTCGCCCCGTGGAGATGTAAAGAACACGTCCAGCTTGTCGATGCCGTTCGGCGACCAGGCTCTGTTCATGTCCTTGATTCTGGAAACGTCATACCGGAGTTCCGCAGACGACTTCACAACGAGGTCGTCGACAAGGCTGCGATAATAGGCTGATCCGCCTGAATACCCTTCCATTTGAATGAAGTTGTCAAGAAATCCTTTGCCGGTCTGGAAAGACGATATTAATTTATCATTTACATACAGACTGACGTCAACAGGGGCAGTTCCGTCAAAATCGGGAACGAAATAGACTACTCGGACGTCCGCCCAGTCGTCAGTTAATTCAAACGTTCCAGCGCCAAAATTCTGCTGGGCTTGAGCGTTCGTACCGTCAAAAATCTGAATGCCGCCATTTCTGCGGAACAGAATTCCAACTCCATCGCCTCCGTTGACGTTGGATAATCGTTTAGATTCCGTAGTTCCGAACATAATCGCAGCCCAGTTATTTGAGTCCACGCCCTCGTCAAATTGAGGCGCAACGCGGAAGCTGATATCGTAGACGCGTCCGCCTTCATCGGCTGCGGACATGGCTCCAACATTGGCAAAATTGTAATCGGGAGAAGCGTGGCTTTGACTCTGATTACTTGCGTTTTGAGTTGCAAAGAATAGCGATTCTTTGCATTTGCCTTCATAGTCGCCGCTGCCGACCTGAATTTGGTTATTGCTTGCAACTCCAATCGAATAACTCATCGCGCCGAGCAAACCTCCGAATCGATCAGGTTCGTCGTTGCTGGACGGTCCGCCGATATTGGGACCTGTCGCATTGGCTTTGACGTGGTAATTGTCGCTAAAGAAATTGGTCAAGTTGTACGCTTTGAGCTGAACGTTGTCGACCAGAAGCGAGGTGTCTGTAGTGGTCAGGTTTCTGATGGCAATCGTTTGAACGTCTGAATTCGGAACGAAAACAGCGCTGTATTCTTTAAATTGCCCCTTTGTAACTTCCTTTGCGTTGATATAAACGTTTTCAGTTGCCTGATCGGGACCAATGAATAACGAGACTCGCGGATTGTCCGTTGCGGTTCGTCCGCCTAAATCCATCGAAACTCGATAGACCGTGTTTTTGTCGGTTGGATCAAAGCCGTAAACGTTTTGGTATAGACGAGAGTCTACGCTGCTTCCGCTTTGAAGCCACGCCAGCTGTCTTCCGTCCGGAGGCGTTTGATTCCCCAGAAAATCCTGGCAAGGACCTCCAACCCACGCCAAACCGGCGCGCATTGCGTCGTTGGTTAAATTGGTAAATTGCCAGCCTGTAATAATGCCGGAGTTGCTGTCTGTTAGATAACCGTGTTGAGCAGGGTGAGAAACAATTACATGATTATCGACTTCAAAACTGCCGTTGTACAGCGTTGGCGTTGTGGGCTTAACCTGTTCAGCAGTCGTTTCGATGAGCATGGCGCCGTAGTTGTGCCACGCCTGGTTGGCTGTTGCGCCTGATAAAAGACTGATCGTTGCTGTATTGCTTTGAGCGGTAAACGTGAAATCGACTGCATACGCGCCGCCGTAGTTATTGTCTCCAGCATAGCTGAAAGGATTATCTTCGCTGACCGCCTGTCCTGTTACATTCGTTCCTGTTGCATTGGAATAAAACTCTTCCGCAGCGCCGTCAGCGTTGGTGTCAATGGAAAATGTGTGAATTCGATTGTCATTTGCGGCCCAGGAGCGAGTCAAAATTCGGGCGGTATACGTTTTGCCGGCTTCCAGGTTGCCGAACGTAAATACAGTGTTCGAGTTGGCAGGTCCAGAGCTGTTGTAAATTATAGACGACAAAAGTTTATCCAGTTCCGTAATGCCAGATCCTGTATACGTTTGACCTGCTGTAGACGTCCCGGTTGCGCTGTGAGCGTCCCACGACGCCTGCGGCGTATTATAGCCGTAATTAATCTTGTTATCTTCCGCGTCTGTATAAGAATAAACCGTATAATAACCCGCCCCGCCGTTGCCAAGCTGATTGGCAAACGTTACGCCGTCAATGGGACCTTCTACTCCAACTGACCCATAGTTAATGGCGTACTTGACGCTGCTCTTGTTGGGAACGTTTGTATAAACGTCGTTCTCGGTTGTAATCTTGTTGATCGACATGACAATGTCCGCCTGCGCGACCGCCGCGCACAGCGCAAACGCTGTTACAACCAAAACAGCCAAACGACTAATCAGGTTATTGTTCCGTCCAGTTGTGAAATCGAATTTTCTCTTCATGGAAAACCTCGGTTTATGAATAAGCTTAAAAAGTATTTATGACAAACTGACTGTTGCGAAAAGCTTTCAAACGTTCGACCAGTTTAATGAATATTTATCTATATATGGACTTACGCTTATACTTCTCGTTAATTTACATTATAACATAAAAAAAGGTTTCTTTCAATATTTTTTAAAAAACTTTTAAAAAAATACTAGAAATATTAACATTACAATATATTAAACAGAAATATTATTAGATAATGTTTTTAACATTTTGAGTTGTCCTTTTTTAGAATGATTTGAAGTGTACAGACGTTCTATGGCGTTTCCTGAGTCAGCTCGCCGGAATCGCTTCCTGAATTGGAATCGGAGCCGTCCTGTGAAGTCTTGCCGGAAATGCGGTTGACGACCACGGCAATGGCGCCGTCGCCGCAGACGTTGCAGGCGGTTCCGAAGCTGTCGGTGGCGATGTACAGGGTAATCATCAGCGCGACGTTGTCAGGGCTAAAGCCGAGAACGGACTGGAGCAGGGCGGTCGCCGCCATAATAGCTCCACCGGGGACGCCGGGAGCGGCTACCATCGTAACGCCCAGCAGGAAGATAAACGGCGCGAATTTGGCTAGCGTCAGTTCTCCGCCGGAAATCAAAACGACAGCCATCGCAAACGCGGTGATTTTGAGCGTGCTTCCCGCCAGGTGGATAGTCGCGCACAGCGGAACGCAGAAATGCGCTATAGCAGGATGAACGCCGTTTTTGAGAACCTGACGCAAGGTAACGGGAATTGTCGCTGCGGAAGACGACGTGCCCAGCGCGGTCGCGTAGGCGGGAAGCATGTTCCACAGCAGTTTGAACGGATTGCGTCGAGCAATGGCGGCAGCAATGCAATACTGAATTAAAAGCAGCGCCACGTGCAAGATAATCACGACGACAATGACTTTCCCAAAAACCGGCACGATTGTATCGGTTTTATCCGTAGCCGACATTATCAGAAAGATGCCGTAAATAAACAGCGGCAAAAAAGGGATAATCGTGTACTGAATAACCGCTTCAATAATCTTTTGGGCGTCGTCGATGAACTTTTTCATGGTCTCCGTCTTGCAGACGGCTGCGCCCATTCCAAACATAAACGCCATGACCAAAGCCGTCATAACGCCCATGATGGGTTCGATATCGATGTCAAAAAACGGAGCCAGCTTGTCGATCGTTTCCGCCTGTTCCGGAGCGTTGACGGTTACGCCCGCCAACAGTTTTGGAAACGAAAAGGCGCAAGAAAAATACGTCATAAAACCGGAAAACAGCGTTGACCCGTATGCAATCGCGACGGTCGTCAACAGCAGCCACCCGGACCTGGCGCCCAAGCCGGCAATTCCAGCCGCAACCAGAGAGAGAATAATCAGGGGAATCGTAAATCCAAGGTATTCTGAAAAGACGCAGTTGAACGTCATGAAGACGCGGACAACAGGGATGGGCAAATAATTCCCCATCAAAATGCCAAAAAATACGGCGATTATAACCTGAACAAGCAGCGGGATTTTCATGGATAAACCTTGCGATTCCTGAAGTATATGTAAATTCATCTCGCCAGTGCATTACTGGCGATTTATTTACGTATTTTACTTCATGGAAAGGTTTTGTCAATACGGAGATATGGGAGGCGCAGGCGCTGCTCCCAATCCGCGCTGCCGCGCGTTTGCCGAAACTCGCTCCCGTTGGTCGCTTTGTTCTCTCCTCATTACACGAATTTAAGCCGCAAAGAACGCAAAGTACGCAAAGGAATTTTTAAAACATCGCGAACATCCTCCGCATCTCCGCGTCTCCGCGTGAGATTTTTCGGGGGGCTTACGCGCCCCGGCTCGCCTTACTCTTTAACCGCGGGGAATCTCAGCGTGAACGCGGTGCCTTTTCCGACTGCGGAATCGACGCGAATCTTGCCGCCGTGCTTTTGGATGATTTCTTTACAAGACGCCAAGCCGACGCCTGTACCGCCTTTTCCGGACGAATCTGGACCTTTCTTCGTCGTAAAGAACGGTTCAAAGATATGCGGAAGAACGTCTTCTGGAATGCCCGTTCCCCAGTCTCGAACCTGCCAGACAACCTGGTTGTCCTTTTCGTCAAAGCCGATGCGGATTTGAAGACGACCGCCGTCCGGCATCGCCTGACGAGCGTTAATTACAAGATTGAAAATGACTTGCTGAATCTGGTTGCCCCGCGCCATGATTTTTGGGACGTTGGGCTCGTAGTCCTTTTCCAGCTGGATTTTATATTTGTTCAGCTCGCGTTCCAGAAGCAGCATGGCGTCGTCCGTAAGAGCAACAAGATCGGTCGGTTCCATGTCCTGAGAGCGGTTTCTCGCCTGACCCAAAATACATTGAGTAACCTTCGCCGCCTTTTGACTGGCTTCCAGAATAATATTGAACGCTTTTTCACGCATGGCGTCGTCTTTATGACGCAGCCCCAGCTTGGCGTAGTTCATCACCGTCATGATGATGTTGTTAAACTCGTGAGTTGTCGTGCCTGCCAGCTCGCCGAGGGCAATCAAGCCCTCGCTGTTTTTGAGTTGTTCTTTAAGCTGTTCGTTCTCGCGCTCCAGAGCCGCCAGTCTGTCGTCCATCGCTTTCACCTGTAATAATAAATCTGATGCTATATTATATAACGATAGATTTATTATCGGCTCTTTGACCTAAAATGATAAACTCGACAGACTGAGTACGAAGTCAGTCTAAATTGCCCCAATCGCCAAACGGACGGATAAGCTGGACAAACTGGGTATATGCGTCTTTCAAGTCGTCCAGAGCAGGGCAGGCGCCAACTTCCTCAAGAACGTCGATAACTGTCATATAATACCAGAGAAAATCGTCCTGATTTGAGTTGAAATGCGTCCAAAAATTGGGACCGTGAACGCGATATGAGGTAATCGAACAACGAAGATTATCCAGTTTATCACAGGAGGAAATCAATCGGCTCTCGGGCGGGGCGATTTTAAGGTGATTGATATACGCCTCTTTACGCTGTTTCCATGGCGCCTTTTTTTCTGTTTTAGGACCTGTGGAATCAGAACAGTCCAAAACGAACCCTACTACGCGGTCGCCAAACTTTTCCCGAATTAATTCCGCCGTTTCCATACCGCCCTGATCTTCGACGGCGTCGTGCAGCAGAGCCGCAATAGCGGTGTCTTCATCCGCCTTGTATTCAATCGTCAATCCGGAAACGCGAAGAAGATGGCCAATGTACGGGATCTGGACAGACGCTTTTCGCGTTTGTTTGGCATGCAGAGTATGAGCTAACTGGATAGCTTCTACAAAACGTTGAGTCATTAGTGTCATGGCGTCGATAAGTTATAAAAAAATAACCAGCTCACCAACGTGCAAGGTTTGACGCACTGTTGTATATTGCTGGTATTTTTCCCAGCTATATCTAACGAATTAGAACGGCTGGGTACAAGTGTGAATTTAGTCAGCAGTTTTAACGGGCACGCTGCTTTCTTTATAAGGCGGATCGCCATATTCCGTTGGCGGACATTCCAACCAGAGAAATACAATTCCTCCCAAAAGCGCAAGCCAGGCAATGAGCAGCAACCAGCTGAACAAATCCCAGCAATGAGCTTTTTTATATTCAACGGCGACAACCTCTTCTTCCGGTTCTGGCGCAGACGTTTCTTCCGTAAACTCCAACCCTTCAGGATTTTCTCCCTGAGCTGGTTGTTCCGTACTGCCATCGCCGCCTTCTTCCGGAGCGGGGGTGAAGTTTTCTGCATCTCCCTCTGGAGCGTTTTGCTCAGCGCCTAACGATAAATCTTCCTGAAAATCTTCAGAAGCTATGCCTGAGGAGCCAAAGGGATCATCCAGATCTTCAAATTCGTTATTTGAGTTTAGGGATGACACGGTCTTTTACCTGGAATGAATTCTGTTGTTTTTCTTTATTGATTTTACAAATAGCACGATCGGGAGTTACTTCTCGAACTTCAATGCTGCCAACGTAGGTGTTGCCGCGAGTAACTTCGAGCGTATGACCAACTCTTAAACCGTCGTCTGCGCCGCAGGAAATAACGACCAGATCTTGCGAAGCGCTAAGGACGATAGCGTTAAGCGTAGCAGGCGGATTCGCCGTTTCCAAATAGTACGCCGGATTATTGGTGTAACCAAGCATACGAAGCAACTGCATCGCGTTTGCGCTTTCAGAAATCAAATCCTTGTTGCGGCGATTGAGCTGATCCAGTTCGTTGACCTTTGCATGGAGCTCTTCAGTTCGTTTAACCATCTGGTTAAACTGAGCGTCGCGGTCTTCCTGAATCTTTTTGACGTCTTCACGAAGTTTTCCGTTTTCTTCTCTCAACGCGTCGAGAGAATTGGTAACCGCCTTAAGCTGAGCGACAGCGTCTCGTTCAGACTGGGTTTTAGCCGCCAAGTCCTGTTCTCTGGCAATCAGGTTACGAGTGAGTTCTTCTTTTTCAGTTTCCAGTTTGGCGCGAACCTGTTCTTTTTCGATAGTTTCACGTTCCAAATTGCGCTGATATTCGTTCAGAAGACTGTTTAAATCTTCCTTTTGCTTTTCAACGGTTTGCAGACGGTATTTATATCCAGTTGGATGTTCCGGAGTAGCATTGGATTCCGGATTCTCAACCAGCAACCGCCAATTGGTATGCGTTGCGTACAACATCATTACCAGCGACATTAAAACAACGCTCATAACGAATATAAGCACCGTAAAGATTTTTCCAACCAAATTCATGGGAGGCTTACTCCTTTGTTATGCAATTACTGCTAATGTGGCATTTGAATCCCAAACTCTCGTTTGGTTTTCTATATTACTAACTTATAATATAACTACAAAATTGAGTTGTTGTCAATAACTTATACAACATTTTTGAACTTTTCTTAAAAAAACATGCCTTTTTAATCCATTTTTACATCTTTTTCGATACATTCGGAACAGTTTTTGACTTTTTCAAACGTTTCAAAGACATTTATTCAGTTTACGAATTTTCATTGAAAACTTCTTTAATCTGTTTTTGATACGATTGCAATTCGTCAGCTGTTCATAAATCTGGATACAAAAAGCTGATGTTATTTTAAGGATTTGAGTCAACGTCTAATCGCCTGATGGACTATCAATAATTTAAACGTTAACCGTTCTCCGATTATATTATAGTTCAAAATTTGATTTATTGTAACTAATTTTCTGAAATTTTATAAGGATTTCAGAAATCGTCTCCAAATCCGTCGAAATTCGCATCGCCGGCGTCGGCTCCGCCGTCCTCGAACGCATTGTCTTCCTGGGCGTCGTTATCCTGTTTATTCTCGGCTTTTTCCATTTTTTTAGCCGCCTGTCGGGGGTCTTCGTCATCGTCGAATTGTTCAGCGGCTTTTTTCCTGGCAGACTTTTTGGGATTGTCTGCTTCCGTTCCCGGCCACTGGAACGTTTCTTCCCAAACGATGTAATCGTCATGCAGAAGCCAGATTTTGATTTTACAGGGCTTTTCAAACTCGATTTCTGTGATCTTTTTGCCTTCGGCGTCTGTAATGGATTTTCCACGCAGTTCAAGGGCCAATCGGCCTTTATCAACCGCCCATTGAGTCAAATCATGAAAAATAAGCGTCGTTTCCATCTCGTTTGTATCAGGATTTTCTAAACGGAGATGGAAAAAATCCGCTCTGGCGCCAGAAACCGGTTTAATTGTTGCCAAAGTCAGGCTTTTTGGCTCTGGAAGACCGTATTCATGGAAAAGAGCTTGAGCGTATTCGATGTTGTTGCTAAACCGAGGGTTTCCCAATTTTTTATTGAAAATGTCCTTGTCGATCTGTTCCAGCTTGCCGTATATAGACATAAAATAGACGGGATTGCTGAACTGCGGCTGTTTTTCGGCTTCCGGTCCGATAATTCGGACTTCCAAAGTCGCGTTTTGGATTACGGACCACGGATAATCTATCATCAAATAGCGTTTGACAGCGTATCCGTTTTGGCTTTTTCCCAGGCATTTGACAGCGGAAAAGAGCTTTGGTCGCGACGCATCAAACTCCTTGGAGTCGTTCGCTTCTTCGGCGTCTTCCTCGTATCCCCCAGCAATATCCTGCGCCTGAACTGTAAAAGCAAAGCTCAAACTCAATAAAATGGCGAAAATATAACAAAAGGATTTGTTCATAGTCAGAATCGGGTTATAATATAAAATAGTCAAAATAAACTTGACGTCCAAAATCAAGTTTTCCCATGACTAAACGTTTTCTTTTATCTATTTTGCCACAAAAATCGGATTTCGTCAAGTAAATGGACGATTTTTTTGAAAAAAAATCGAAAAGAATTCAGAAAATCTCCGATTATTCGGGTTTAGGGGCTTGAGGAATTTTAAAAAATGGGTATAATGCCACTAAAATTTTTGCAAAAAATACCCCCAGACAAATTATCATAACAGGAGGATATATCATGTCTCAAGTATGCAGCGTTTGCGGAAAACGCGCCCAAGTTGGCAATTCCGTTACGACTCGCGGTCGCGCCAAGTATTTAGGCGGCGTTGGTACGAAATGCACTGGCATTACCCGCCGTTTGTTCAAGCCCAATTTGCAGACCGTTCGTATTTCGACTGAAAACGGCACTCACAAAACCGTCAAGGTTTGCACCGCCTGCCTTCGCAGCGGAGCCGTTACCCGCGTTGTTCGCGTTCAGCCGTTCAAAATCGTCAAGGACTAAGTTCCCTGGAAAATCAAGTTTCAAAGAACAGAAAGATTATATGTCTTTCTGTTCTTTTTTTGTATTGACTTAAAAATGCGAGAGATACGCATTGCGTAATTCCGCATTCCTAATTCCGCATTCCTAATTAATTATGTTTCCATCCGGATTTATTACGTTGACGACCGATTTCGGTTCCGACAGCCCTTACGTTGCCGCCATGAAGGGCGTCATTCTGACGATTTGTCCGACAGCTCGGATTTTTGATTTATGCCATGGCATAAAACCGCAAAATGTGTACGAAGGCGCCTTGACGCTGGAAAACGTCGCTCGATTTTTTCCGCCGGGAACGGTTCATATTGCCGTTGTTGATCCCGGCGTCGGGACAAGCCGCGATATTATCCTGGCGCAAATCGGAGACTATTATTATATAGCTCCCAATAACGGGCTGCTGACCCGGATTGTACATAAGGCGGAATTGACCGGCGTTCCCATGAAGTTTTATTCTCTGGAAAATCGCGGGTATTGGCGCGAGGCGATTTCCAACACGTTTCAGGGTCGAGACGTCATGGCTCCTGCAGCGGCGCATTTGCTCTGCGGAATGGCTCCTCAATACATGGGCAAACCCACAACGTCTATCGTTGAGCTGGAAATACAGGAACCGGTTGTTGAGTCGTCTTCAATTACCGGAATTGTCGAGGACGTCGACTCGTTTGGGAATCTGATTACCAACATCAGCGCCAAATCCCTTGTCGGTCGCGCGCTTGACGATTCTGTTCAAATCTCACTGTCAGGCAAAACCGTAACTCAGGGCGTCTGCCAAACATACGGGGACAAACCCACCGGGGCGACGATTGCCATTATCGATTCCTCAGACCGCGTGGAAATCGCTGTTGTCAACGGGAACGCCGCTCAAACGCTCAACGCCGCAATTGGAGACGAAGTCGTTTTGACGTGGGCGAATAGGCAGTAGGCAGTAGGGTTGACGCTTCGCGTCAATTCCTTATTATCAAAACTGCTGTCGAATTGGGCGCGACGGTTATCTTCCCGGATGCCGACTTGTTGGAATCGAACCAGACGAACGAAGCGCCCAGTTCGCTGCTCAAATCCAGATCGAACGACTTTTCACCGCTCGCGTTGACGGCGATCAAATACTGCCCGAAACGAACCTTATAGAACTCGGCGCGACCGGCGTTGCCGTTTTCTTCGCCAAGGCGGAATTCTTTGTCCCAATCGGGAATTCGAGCGACCGGCAGCTCTTCGCCGGCGTGAATCGAGTCCGTTCGTCCGGGGTAATGGATGTGTCCGTGCCCGTTGTGATGATCCGCCGTCGTCCAGTTGCGGCGAACAAACGTTTCCCCGCTGGGGTCAAATTCTACGTCTTCCCGAAGGATGACAAACTGCTGCCAGTTCTTCCCAATGTAATGCGCTTTGCCCAGTCGATTGACGCCCAACCGCGCTCGCCAGTACAGGGACATGTACAGCCGCTCGTCTCCGTTTTCAAGAACCAGAACCCCGTTGTCGACGTCGGAAAATAGCGACTTAGCTAATTCGGAATGCGGAATGCGGAATTCGGAATTGGTTTTAGAAATACACGCGCCGCGAACGTATTCCCAGTAATCCGGAACGTCCATCAAAGCGTAGCTGACGCGCAGACCCCAAGTCCGGTTGAGCTTGTCCAGCTCGTCAAAAATCTGGTTGTCCGCCAGAGCTTGCGCCGTCGATTGCAGGGCGTTTTTATCGCGAGTGCAGAATGGAATCATCAGCGCAACGCCCTCTTTTCCCGTTCGGGCACAGTACATCACCGGACCGGTCAGCTCGTTGTCACGCCAGCCGACAGAGCGTTCCAATCGCACAGCGCGATAGCCGTCGTTGTCGACCGACGGGTACCGAAACCGCTGCCGGGCGTCCGTCATTTTGATTAACTGCTGACGAATCTTCTCGTCGCCGTCCAACAGCCCGTCCGGACGAACGACAAGCTGACCGTCCGCGTCGCGCTTGCAGGTTGACAGGTAAATCCAGCAGCCCCAGTCCAAGACCTCGCCGTACATCCCGACGTATCCCAGTTCCCTCGTCAGCCCCTGTCGAGTAATCTGATAGTACGATTCCCCCCGCGGCAGCGCCGGACCGGACGCCGTTTCCGACCCGCGCCACGGCTCAATTCCCATCGACTCGTACAGATACCGCAGCGTCTGCCGTTCCGGGAACGCTTTGCTTTTATCTACCAGAATCAACGCTCTGTTCATCCGGTGCAGATTCCAGTCGATTATCATGGATTGATTTGTATACCATCGACGATGTTGTGACAGATGAACCAAAGCCGCCTGAATCATGTCTCCCCACGCCTGACGACGCGTAACGGAAGAATCCGGCAACGGCTCGTCGAGACGCTTTTGGAAATCGGGCGAGTCCATCGTATAAATCGCCTCGCAAAGCGGCGCGACGCCAAACCAGTCCCCGTTGTACTGACGCGGGTCGTTCTCGATGAGCTTCGGATTCTCCCGCCAGGCGCGATAAAAGGCGTCGATTCCGTCCACGACCCGGTCAATGCACTTTGGGTTATCGTAGACCGGCGACCACTTGATTCGATACCCCCGGGCGAGGAACTCGACGTCCTGCTGGGTGAGCGTTTTCCGCCCGTTGATGCGCTGTTCCAGCTCCGCGGAAATGCGCTCTTTGACCCTGTCGACCACCTCCGCGCCCGGCGCCGGACGAACGACGTCTGGAATGGCTTTGGATTCAACCGTCTTCGGCTCGAACTTCGCCCCGACGTGCGTAAACGCCGCGTAAATCGGCAGGGAATCCCCTTCGATATTATGCTGAAACCGATCGAACGTCGGCGCGTACGTCCAGATCTGCCCGACAAGGCGAATCTCGAACTCCAGCTCCGTTTTCCACTTTGTTACATTTTCCGGAATGACGGTGGAGATGTAATAGAACTGTCCCGGCGCGACAATCTCGTTTGTTCCGTGATGGAGAATGTCGTAATCGCTAATATGCCGATACCCCAGCAGCTTCCCGTCGATATAAACGTACAACTGATTGGAGTTGAGATCCTCCCCCAAAAACTGAACCGTCAGATAATTCGTCTTGTCCGGGTCAACTTTGAGGGTAAAGAACATCGAGCCGCCCTCCCACGCCTCGGACTGCGGCGCTTTAATCTGTCGGGGCGAATGTCCGAACTGCCCAGCGACGGTTTGCGTTTGCGTCTCCGGATCGCGGAAAGAGTGCGACGATTCCGACTCCGGATTCCCGAACTCGATCCCGTCCAGCGTCTGAGCGTACAACGCGGAACAGAACGTCAGAATAACGGCTATACTCGCCAACTGGCAAATGGATTTCATGGCTGTCTCCTTAATATATTTAAATGTCTTTCTTTATTATACCCGTTTTAAGACGTCGCGTCAAGGATTCGCGTCCTCTTTTCAAATTCTCGAAAAAGGGTATAATAAATATATCGAGTCAAATAGTAATACTAACCCGTTAACCGCGCCAAATCCTGACATGACAACAACGCCCTCAAAAGTCTATTTTATCGGCATCAGAGCCAACGGCTCTCACAATTTGCTGGACAACATGGAAAAGCTCGTTCGCAAGGCGGGCATAGAAAAACTGCCGCTGGACGGCAAGTTCGTTGCGCTGAAGATTCATTTCGGCGAATTGGGCAACCTCGCCTATATTCGCCCGAACTACGTTGCCCGGCTGGTGAAGATTCTTACCGCGCTGGGCGCCAAACCGTTTCTGACGGACTGCAACACGCTCTATTCCGGCAGCCGTCAAAACGCGGTCGACCATCTTCAAACCGCCATGGTCAACGGGTTCAATCCGCTTTCCGCTGGCTGCCAGGTGATAATCGGCGACGGCTTGAAGGGCTTGGATTATCGGGAGATCCCCATCGACGGCAAGTACTGCCCTGCCCCCAAAATTGGCTCGGCGATTGTTGACGCTGACATTCTTATTTCGCTGACGCATTTCAAAGGGCACGAAGCGGCGGGAATTGGCGGCGCGATAAAGAACATCGGCATGGGCTGCGGCGCTGTGCCGGGTAAACTCGAAATGCACTCGGCGTCCAAGCCGGTTATTCATGACGACTCCTGCCGCGGCTGCGGGCTGTGCGTCAAGCATTGCCGTCACAAAGCGATTTCGCTCAATAAGCAGACGAAGAAAGCCGTTATCGATCACAGCAAATGCGTCGGCTGCGGACAGTGCATCGCGATTTGCCAGTTCCAGGGCGCGTATCTGGAATCCTACGACGACTCCCGTTCGCTCAACGCCCGCATTGACGAGTACGCCAAGGCGGTTTTGAAAGACAAGCCGAACTTCCACGTCAGCTTTATTATGGACGTCTCCCCGGAATGCGACTGCTGGGGACACAACGACGCGCCGATCGTTCCCAACCTCGGCATTGCGGCTTCATTCGACCCCGTCGCCCTCGACGCTGCCTGCGCCGATCTGGTTATCAACGCCCCGGCGTTCAAGTCAGAAAACATGCTGGCGGAAAAACACCCCAACTGCAAATGCAGTCAGGACAAATTCAAGCTTCTTCACCCTGACACTGACTGGAAATTCGGCTTGGAATACGCCGAAGAAATCGGGATTGGAACCAGAAACTACGAGCTGATTAAGCTCGCGTAACATCACCTGAATTCAAGTACATTTAGACGCCCATAATTTTGAACGCTCGACTGTTTTTACTGCTCGTTTTGATTTTAGCGCTGCCTCTGATCCCGTTTCTTCTTTGGGATCAGGAGCTGGAAAAAGCTATTGTAGAATGGACTAAGACTTGCGGCGGCGATCCGTGGATTATTGCCGGCGGCGTTACCGCAGCGCTTGCCGTCGACCTGTTTTTGCCAATACCGTCGAGCGTTTTGAGCGTCTTTTGCGCTCGTCATCTCAGTTCGATAGTTACCCCGTCATGGTTAGGGTTGACGCTTGCGGCGTTTTCGATTTGGCTTGGAATGACGCTCGGCGCATTGAGCGCGTTTTTACTCGGCAAACTGGGAGGGCAGACGCTGGCGCGAAAATGGGTTGGCGAAGAAGAGTTTGCCCGCATGCAAAAAATTGGCAACGAACGAGGCGCAATGATTTTAGTCGTTTTGCGCGCCGTTCCGTTGTTTGCTGAAGCCGCAGCGTTGGCGTTAGCCTGCTCTGGAGTTAAATTCTGGAAAACGTTCTTTGTGCCAGTCGCGTTAAGCAATTTGGGAATCGCGCTGATTTACTGCATTCTGGGGTCTTCCGATAACGGGCTCCCATTTTGGGCTGTATTTCTTGCTTCGATTGCCATTCCTGCCGTTGTATCTCTGCTTGCCAGGCTGTGGCTGAAAAGCAGATGATTTATGATAACTGGCGAGTCGGGACGCAATAAATTGGGTGTTGCAAAAAGCGTAACTGCGCTCTCTACGTTTGATACGTTACCGCGTCTTTTTAGCGGTCGTGGACCGTGACGTTGTCGTCTTTTTTGCCGTGGTCTTTTTAGCTGTTGTTGTTCTGGCGGGCGTCTTTTTAGCAACGGTCTTTTTTGCGGTTGTTGAGCGTGACGTTGTCGTCTTTTTCGCCGTGGTTGTTCTGGATCGCGAAGTCGTCGCCCGTTTAGCGGTCGTTGTTCGTCTGGTCGTTCTTCTTCTCTTTGCCGGCCAGAGTTTCTTCACTTCCTTAAAAATCGTGTCAAAAACCCAAAGAACTTTTTTCAGTTTGGGATTTTTGCTGTACTTCATCAATGTGCCGAGGTCAAACTTCCCCATGCTAAACCCGCCGACGGAAGGCTTATTAGCAGGCTTTTCCTCTTCCTGGGCGTCTGGGAACCCCAGCATTTTTTTGCCCCAAGTCAGAACGGCGTCTGTCAGTCCGCCTTGCTGAGACTTCTTCTTGTCCGGACCGCCCAAGACGTTAAACCAGTCAACGACGGAAGAATAATCAATGCCAAGATTCCCCAGCGAGGAACCCAGCGCGTTGTTTTGAATGACGTCTCCAAAGAGCTTGTTGACTTTGTCCTGAGAGAATTCGCCCGGATTGGAATCGTCTTCGAATTTGTCGCTGTTGTCCCGAACCCATTGCGCGACGTCGTCCTCTGAACAGTCAGGGTTGTCTACGAGGTTCTGTATCGAAACGTTTCTATAATCGTTTTGGAAAGTTGTCATTTATCGTATTCCAGTTAAAGATTGAATGTAAATGTTACACGTATTAATTTTCTTTGAGTTTCTTGGCGACCTTTTCGGCGATGATATCCGTAATCGCGTCGAGGTCGACGGCATTGCCAAAGCCGTTGGACTTCGTTCTTGGCGGGACAAAGGCGCGATGTCCGAACCCGGCTTTTTCCCACAAGTCGCGAAAGACGTCGTTGTCGCCGATATCGATTCCCTCCATGGACGTGCGCGGGTCTGTTACGTTCCATCGCTTTTTGAGTTCCAGAAGGTCTTGAATGTCCTGACGGGAAAAATATCCGACGTTGCCCAAGTTATGCGCCAGCATGAGCAGCCGGCAGTACCCGTCGAGCATTTCCGTCCACCAGTAGGCGTGTTCGACCGTATCGCCCCAGGAAAGCGTGCCGTGGTTGGCAAGGACGCAAACGCGGGATTTGTGAGCTATGGGCAAGATCGTATCCGCCAACTCCTGACTGCCGGGTATGGCGTATTGAACTATCGGGACTTCACCAAGCTGAACTTCAATTTCCGGCATGACGCCCAGCGGAATCAGCTCTCGCGCAATTCCAAACGCCGTCGCATACGGCGGATGGCAATGAACGACCGATTTCACCTCCGGCAGTTCCTTCATGAGCGTCAAATGCAGCTTGATTTCAGACGTCATTTTACGCTTGCCGGCTATCTGTTCGCCGTTCATGTTGACGATGCACAGGTCGTCCGGGGTCATAAACCCTTTGGAGATCATCGTCGGGGTGCAGACGACTTCGTTCTCGTTCAAACGATACGAAATGTTGCCGTCGTTGCCGGTGGCGAACCCCTTTTTATAAATCCGGTCGCCGATGTCGCAGATTTCTTTTTTAATTTGTTCCAGCATGTTTAGGGAACAGGGAATAGGGAGTAGGGAATAGGGAAATAGGGAGCGGAAACCCACTCCCTATTCCTGGTTATTAAATGTTACTCACAAATTGCTAAACGCCTATTATTTGAAGTTGTTGCCAGCGAACGGGCTGGTAGCTCCGGGGATAGCAATATTGTAGGCTTCGTACTTGCCGTTCTTCAATTCTTCGATAGCCTGTTCGATAAATTTTTCTTTCTCTTCCTGATTTTTATAGTCAAACTTGGGCTTAACCGGGGCTTCGGATTCCATGGTGAGCTTTTCGTGATCTTCGTAGATCATCAAAGCCGGTCCCTTGTTGACGGCGTCGTCCCAGGAAACCGTCTGTCCGGAGTAGGACGCCATACGTCCCAAAACGGCGATCATGCAGGAGTGAGCGGCATACCAGCCTTCGTTGTAGGGTTTGCCTTCGCGAATCGCCTTGCACAGATCCTGATGTTCGTTGTCGTACGGGTTGCCCTTGCGGCCGCCGCGTTCGGTAACTCCGCCCCAGCCTTTGGTTCCGTGGACGTTTTCCCAAACTGCGCTCCAGGCGCCCGGAATGTGACGGCACTGCGAATACATCTTTTTGCCGTCTGCGTAGGTGAATTCGACAAAGTGATGGTCGAAGATTTCGCCGGCGTTGACGCTGTTCTTACGAACTTCGCGTCCGCCCATGGCGTTGGCGGAAACCGGGTGATACATCTTGTCGCCATTGCCGAGGAACCAGTTGCCGACGTCCAGGTTGTGAACGTGCTGTTCGCAAATGTTGTCGCCGCAGAGCCAGTTGAAGTAATACCAGTTGCTCATCTGATACTGCATTTCAGTCTGCCAATCCTGACGAGGCCGAGTCCAAACGCCTCCGCCGTTCCAGTAGACGTTGGCGTAAATCAGATCGCCGTACTTGTCGTCTTCGCAAACAGCCTTGAAGCCTGCTTCGTAGTCGCCCTGATGGTGTCTCTGAAGACCAACGCCGACAGCCAAGCCTTTTTCGTCTGCCAGTTTGTTGACTTCCATGAGCATTTTGAAGCCGGGCGCGTCAACGCAGCAGGGTTTTTCCATGAAGACGTTGTAGCCTTTTTCGATAGCATATTTATAATGAATCGGACGGAATCCCGGAGGCGTGGCGAGAATGACGTAACGAGCGCCGTTTTCCCAGCCGTAATCCATCGCCTTTTTGAACCCGTCAAAACCCCAGAAGATGGCATCCTCCTTCAGTCCCCAGCTGCCACCAGCGTGCTTGGCGGGATCCGGAAACGCATCCGCGCAAGCGATAATTTGAGTATTGGGGGCGGTAAGGAAGTTACCAACAGCGCCGCGTCCGCGACCGCCGCAGCCGACCAGAACGGCTTTAATGGTTTCATCGGTTCCTTCGCCGTGCGCCAGCTGAGCTACGCCCAGGGTCATGGCAGCTGCGGAAGCCGATAATACTGACGATGTCTTGAGAAAATCTCGACGAGTCGTTTTCATTTTGAACTCCTTAATCTTAAAGGTGGGATTAATAATAATGAATGAATTGCGCGCCTGCTGAAATGAGTCTTTTAAATAGAAAGTGCAGCCTCAATTTGAGACGTTTCATTCATCCATAACTTTTTACTTTACTTTGTTTTTAGCACAATCAAAAAATGATTGCAAGACGTTTAAGAGAGATTTTGGAAATTTTTTAAAAAATTTTTTTGGATTGTAGGGGCGATAATGGAAGGCGTCAATCGATAATCCTTGCCCTTTGTTTTTCTAAAAATTTCTCTAAAATTTTCCTAATTGCCCTATTGCAATGAAATCCCGGTTCTGGTAAAATAAGAATAATCGAAATAAAACTGAAATGTAAACCGTATAATATTTTACTATTTTGAAAGGAGAGAACATGCCTCGATTTGTTCAAACATTTGCAGCCATGATCGCGATGTGTTGCGCGGCTGCCTGGGCTGGATACACGCCCTTCGATCAGCTGAGTCCGGAAGCTCAGCAGCAGATTCTTGACGACTGGTCCTTCCAGGCGGACAACGCCTTCGACGCTGGCAAAGTCGCCAACGAAATCAAGTGGGCTAAAGAAGCGGCGGAACGCATCGCCGACATGGACGACGACATCGACCTGTCCGACAAAGTCGCTCAGCTGGATGATCTACAGAAAAAGCTCGACGCCGACCCCAATCAGGATTTCAAGGCCCTGTATTTTGAAGTCCGCAAAGTAAAACGAGACATCATGTTCTCCAACCCGTTGATTGACTTCGATTCCATTTTGATGGTTTCCAACCCGTATCCGAAAGGAAAGCCGGGCGACGCCACCGACGAATGGGGACACGAAGCTCGTCACCGCAACGGATACATGGCGGTTGACGGCGGAAAACTGCTCGTTGTTGGTTTGAACCCGCTGGAAATCAAAAAGGACATTCTCAAAGACGTTACCATCGATGGCAAAACCATGGACGGCGCGTTCTGGCGTCCGGACCTGTCGTTCGACGGCAAAGAAGTTCTTTTCTGCTATCGTCCGCTGGGAGAAAGATCGTTCCACCTGTACAAGGTCAACGTTGACGGCTCCAATCTGCGTCAGCTGACCCGCGGCGACTACGACGACCTCGACCCGGTCTACACGCCGGACGGGCACATCGTCTTTGCGTCGTC
>JAZMZV010000269.1:0-18094 GCA_045586185.1 Thermoguttaceae bacterium
CCTCTGGAGGCGGAGGAGGTCCCGGTCCCGGCGGACCGCCGCCAATGTAGTTTATAAGGCAATAGGCAGTAGGCAGTAGGCAATAGTTTAGATTACCTACTGCCCTCACGGCTAAATTATTGAACCGATAATGCAGTTCTATTGAAACGCTCCATGTCTATTGCCCAAGGTCTATTGTCTATTGTCTTAACTACTGCCTACTGCCTATTGCCTACTGCCTCCTCTCATGTCCGAATACTCAGCTGAAATCATCGATCTGCATAAACATTACGAGCTGGGCGGCGAAACCGTCCGCGCTCTTAACGGCGTGTCGTTTAAAATTAAAAAGGGCGAATTCGTCGCTATTATGGGCGCCAGCGGGTCAGGAAAGAGTACGCTTTTGAACCTGTTGGGCTGTCTGGACAGACCCACGTCGGGAGTTATCAAACTGGACGGGGAAGACGTCAGTCAGCTCTCAGACGACCGGCTTTCGGAGATTCGCGCCAGTAAAATCGGATTTATATTCCAGTCGTATAATCTTATTCCTCAGCTGACGGTTTTGGAGAATATCGAAGTCCCGCTGTATTATCAGGGCGTCATAAACGCGGCGTCCAGACAACGCTGCCATGACCTTGCTGTTAAAGTTGGCTTGAGTCAGCGTTTGGGACACCGCTCTTTCCAGCTTTCCGGCGGACAGCAGCAACGCGTCGGCATCGCCCGCAGTCTGATTAACAATCCCGCGTTCCTCTTGGCGGACGAACCGACAGGAAACCTCGACACTGCCACAACGGAAGAAATCATGAGTCTCTTAAAAGAGCTTAACGCCGAAGGGAAAACGATTATCATCGTTACTCACGAACCGGAAGTCGGCAACCAAACAAAGAGAATTATCCGCCTCAAAGACGGCGAAGTTGTCGAAGACACGGGCGCGTGACGCTTTAGGCGAGCCGGGGTGCGTAAGCCCCCGGGTGGCGAGGCGCAGAATAATTCTTTGTGTTCTTTGTGGTAAAAATTTTCTTTTTCGGATTTACGTCCGCGATCCAGAATGATTACTGGCTGCGTCATAGATTTTCAGCGGGTCTTTGGACAAGGCGGCGCTCCCCGCGCAAGCGCTGCTCTCAACTCAGCCGCCCGCCCCACTAGTAAAAAATATTAAAATTAGTATAATAGAGGGTAATATAATATATTGCAAGGTTTTCGATAGTTTTTTGGAGTCAAAATCATGTCCGAACCGGTAGTTCGCCCAAAACGGGTTATTTTGAAAATCTCAGGCGAGGGATTCTGCAACGCCAAGGCGCGTGGAATTCAAATGGACGCTGTTGTTCATATTGCTGAACAGACCGCGGCAGCCGCGAAAAGCGGAACGCAAATGGCAATCGTTCTCGGCGGCGGGAATATTTTACGAGGCGCGCAGTTCACCTCCGGCGCAACCCACATTCACGAATCGACTGCTCATTATATGGGCATGATCGCCACCGTTATGAACGGCTTGGCTCTTCAGGACGCTCTGGAATCCTTGGGACAGGAAACCCGCGTCATGACCGCTATTAAAATGGACGGCGTTGCGGAAGCGTACATTCGCCGACGCGCTTTACGGCACCTGGAAAAGGGTCGAATCATCATTCTCGTTGCTGGAACCGGCAGCCCGTTCGTTACGACGGACACCGCTGCGGCTCAGCGAGCGCTGGAACTCGACGCCGACATCCTGCTCAAAGCAACTCGCGTTGACGGCGTCTTTACCGCTGATCCGGAAAAAGATCCCAACGCCAAGCTGTACGACAGACTTACCTATACGGAAGTTCGTCAGCAGAACCTTCGCGTCATGGATCAGGAAGCCATCAGCAAGTGCATGGAATACGCCATGCCGATTCGCGTTTTCAACTTCAAGGTAGACGGCAACATTGAACGCGCCGTTGCTGGCGAAGACGTCGGAACGCTGATCACGAAATAATGCGTAATTCGGAATGCGGAATTACGCAAAGCGCATCAATGAATTAGTTCTCGCTACTAACCACTTAAATAAGGAAATTCATCATGTCAGAGGAAATTATTCTCGATGCGGAAGAACGCATGGAAGGTTCGATCGCGCATCTTAAAGAAAACTTGAACGGGATTCGCACCGGGCGCGCCAACCCGGGGCTGGTTGACGGTTTAAGCGTTACCGTCGCTTCCTACGGCGGGTCTGCTATGACGCTCAAATCGCTGGCGACCGTCTCCGTTCCGGAACCGACTCAAATTTTGATTCGTCCATTCGACGTCGGCACGCTCAAGGACATCGAAAAGGCGATTATCAACTCCAACCTCGGATACGCGCCCAACAACGACGGCCGCGTAATTCGACTGAACATTCCCGCTTTGTCAACGGAAGTTCGCAAAAAGATGTGCACGCGAATCAAGGAATTCTGCGAATCGTGCAAAGTCGCCATGAGAAACGTTCGCCGAGACGCCAACAAGGCTCTTGATCAGAAGGAAAAGGACAAGCTCATTTCCGAAGATGAACGCGATTCCGCAAAGGAAACGATTCAGAAGTCGCTGAAAAAGTTCGAGGAAAAAGCGGACGAACTCGCCAAGGCGAGAGAAAAAGACGTTATGGAATGATATTCCGCTTTAGACGTTTATTCGTCAATGCGAAAGTGGCGGAATTGGCAGACGCGCTGGATTTAGGTTCCAGTGGGAAACCGTAGGGGTTCAAGTCCCCTCTTTCGCAATTTGCAGCGCATAGTTTTCGCTATGCGTTTTTTTCTGGCTCATCCGAAATGTTGGCGCTTGTGAGCTAAAATATAGTTTATTTAGGGTCTCAATTTTTGTTCCACACGGAAACCACGGAGGAGACGGATTCACACCGATTAATTAACTTTGCACAGAATTCATTATTATAAATCAAAGGTTTATTAAATTTAGAATAGTTTTAGAAATAATGAATTTATAATAACCAATCGGTGAAAATCCGTTTAATCCGTCAAATCCGTGAACGGACTGACCTGCATAAACTCTAGGCGCCAACCTACTGGAAGAACCTTTTTTCTATTCTTTTACCAAAAATTCCGCCCTTGACAACAGACTTTCACTGCCATCTTTACGAACCGATTTTTGACGCTGACCGAGACGAGGTTATCGCCCGAGCCAAGGCGGTTGGCGTAACGCGTTTTTGCTGTGACGCCAGCAAGGAGTCCGACTGGGTTCTGATTGAAAAACTCTATAAACAGTACGGCAGCGAAACGATACGTCCCGGTTTTGGAATTCATCCGTGGTTTTCAGACTCCGTTCAGCCCGGCTGGCAGGAACGGCTGGCTGAGAAACTCAAACAATATCCGGACGCTGTCGTCGCGGAAATCGGCGTGGATTGGATTCGCCGCTCGCACGTCCCGTTTGACGTTCAGACGAAAACGTTTCTCGAACAGATGGAAATCGCCAGAGAATTGAATCGAAGCGTTACAATCCATTGCGTTCGCGCCTGGGACAAAATGCCGGCGCTGTTTAATCAGTTCGGAGGCTTCTCTCCTGAAATCACGTTCCATTCATTCAGCGGCTCCGTTCTCGACGCTCAATGGTTTTTGTCACGTTACAACGCGTTCTTTTCTTTCGGCGTTGAAATCCAAACCGGCAAAAAAGAATCGCTCGTTCAAACGTACAAATACCTGCTCGACAACGCTCCGCAGACGATTCGCTTTGAATCCGACAGCCCATACATGCCTTTGGTCAAAGGAACGAGAAACGAACCTTCAAACATCCAGACGCTTTTTGACAATTAATGTCAAGCGAGTAGAACTTTGTAATCCGGATTAGTAATTATACGTCTAAATTATATGCGGGAACCCGCAGTCTGGCGTATTCTAAACTATACACTATATAGAAACTTTAATTTTTCTTCTACAAGATATTGAAAAACTCTTCCCAAAATCGATATAATCGCTAAATTTGGAACCAGCTTGCAAAAACAGACGTTTAACGCGTCGCATTACAAGGAGAAGAAACAGGACAATACAGCAATCAATTCGTTTAATCCAATCATTTGATCGTCTGAAAGAGAAGGAGCTTTTCAGGCGCGTCGGGAGATAAATGTGCGTATTGCATGCTGTCCTGTTTCGGGGTCGGCGAGAAATCGCTGGAAAGGAATTCCGTTACTATGCGCGCTAAACCGATGGTGGGACTGAACATGGATTATCGAGCCTCTCGAAATGAAAACCCTGCGTTCAGCTTTCTTTGTTCTGGATATTATGATTCTCTTATTCGTTGTGGAGCGATTCCGGTCGCTCTTCCGCCTCTTGATAACGAAGCAGACATTGCTCAGGTTCTCAATACGCTCGACGCTTTTGTAATGGTTGGGGGAGAAGACCTCGATCCGAATCTTCAGGGCTATGAAACGCATCCGACTGTTCGCAAGATGGATCGCAAACGCGAAAATTTTGATCGTCTGCTCATTGCGGAAATCGCTCGCCGAAAAATGCCGTTGCTGGCAATTGGCGCTGGAATGCAGCTGCTGAACGTTTACGAAGGCGGCACGCTCTATTTTGATATTTCTGAAGACCTTCCCAAAGCTTTGCCGCACATGTGCAAAGGAGGTTTTCTGAATCGTCACGCTTTGAATATTAAACCGGGTTCATTTATGGAAACCATTTACGGCGACAGCGATATTCGCGTCAATAGCCGACATCATCAGTGCATTTGCGACGTTGCCGAGAATTTCGAGGCGACTGGCTGGTGCCCGGACGAAGTCATTGAGGTCATTGAATCGCGCGATCCTGACTGGTTCGCGGTCGGAACCCAGTTCCATCCGGAATGCAGCAAAACCGCCACGGCTCTGGACATGAGAATCTTTGAAGAATTCATTGCAAACATTACCGGCGAAGTCTATTCTGCCAGTCTTCTGGTTTGATCAAACGCGTCATTTCAATTGAGTTGTCAGACGCGAGACGTCTTCGCGTTTGACTCTGTAAAAAATAAAACTCCCCGGAGTCAAGTCCGGGGAGCGTTGATTAGTCTAAAAACTCAAAACGAAACGTTTAGTTATCGTCAGCAGGAGCGTCTTCTTCTGCAGGAGCGTTTTCGTCAGCGGGGACGGGACCGTCGTCTGAACCGGCGCTGAGCTTTTCGAGTTCCGCCATCCATTTTTCGGCTTCCGCCTTGACGCTGTCTGACAGAGTGGGTTTGTTGAGCAGTTTTTTCAAAGACGCGATGAGCGGTTCACAGCGCTTTTTGAGCGCGTCTGGACTGAGAGCGCCAGAAGACGCTTTGAACCTTTTAATATTGGCAATCTGTTTCGACAATTCAGCAACGTTTTTATCGGTCTGAAGCGGTTTGAGAACTTCATTGACAGATTCTTCTCCCGGCAGCCCTTTAACGGATTTGCTGAGCATATTGAGAATGTCGTAGTAAGCCGCAGGCTCTGCTTTGGCTTTTTCCAGAATTTCCGGCAACGTTGATGTGAGGTAGTCGTCAATAGCCGCTTTAACGGTTTCTTGAGAACCTGAAGCGTCCGGATTCTTTTCAATACTTTTTTCAATCTTAACGTACGGTCCCTTCCACGGTTTCCCTGGTTCAAACAAACTGTAGTATTCAATTTCTTTCCCAACAAAACTCATTCCTTCCAAAGGATGCTTTACCGGCAGACTTTTCATGCGTTTGAGCATCATTGCGCCAGGAATGGATTGTTGAAGAGTAAGGTAGACTTCTTTGACTGTTCCAGAACCGAGAACCTGTCCATCAGCGTCCAAAAGCACGAAAGAACACTGATTTGCCTTTGGCATTTCCTCCTGACAAAGCAGGTTTACATACACGGGAAACATCGGACGACATTGACGAATCACGTTCATTGCGGAGGCGTTATCCGTTCCAACGTAACTGCCTGCGACCGTAAAAACGCCTGATTTGCTTAACTGCATTTGCAGTTTGTTGAGATTCTGAAAAGTTGTAGTGATTTCCTGGATTCGTCGGGGCTCCGGACGATTGCCTTCGCCTAAGGTCCAGTAATACAGCAGAACGATTTTGCCATCGTAATAAGATGGATCCAGCTTTCTGGGGTAGACGGGATCCATGTCGTAGTTAATCGTGGGTTTTTCTGCTGCAATTGCAAAGGGCAGAAGCAGAAACAACAACGCAAATGACAATAAGAAAACGGTTCGTTTCATGATAACGCTTTGGGTTAAGGAGTTGAAAATCGTTAGGAATGAGACGCTGATGATATACAACGTCTCACTCTCATAACTCCAATATTAATTCATCTCGCGACAAATTACAAGTCCCCGCAGGGATTTTTTTATAAATTTTGGGAAAATGTTAATTTTCAAAAACCTGGAGAGCAATTTCAATCTTCCCGAACGGGGCGTTGACCTGAACGCCCTGAACGTACGGTCGAATCATTTCGATGGACTCTTTTGCAATTGCAACGCCTTCCGCCAGCTGACCTTCGCGGGTTTCCTGGGCTTCCATTCTATCCATGATGGACTGGGGAATTTCGACGCCTGGCACCTCGTTTTGGAGGAAAGACGCGTTGCGGAAACTCGCCAAGGGCCAAATCCCGGCAACTATCGGCAACCCGGTCGATTTAATCTGTTCCAGCATCGACAGCAGCGCTTCGGGGTCAAAAACGGGCTGAGTAAAGATAAAATTCGCTCCCGCCTCCGCTTTCATGAACAGACGTTCTACTTCGCGCTTTTTGTCCAACGCCGTTGGGTCGAGTCCGACGCCAATGGCAGCGTGAGTTGGCGGGGTAATCGCCTGACCGCCCAGGTCGATGCCCTGATTGAGGCGTTTTTGGATTCCGACTGCGCCGATGGAGTCGGTATCGAAAACGCCGGTCGCGTCTGGATACTCTCCCAGCTTGGGCGGGTCGCCAGTAATAAAGAGCAGGTTTGTAATATTGCACGCAGCGCACGCCAGCAAGTCCGCCTGAATGCCAATGAGGTTTTTGTCGCGGCAGCAGCAATGCAGAATCGCTTCCATGCGCGCTTCTTTTTGAATTCGGTCTGCGGTAATCAGCGGAGAGATTTTACTCGACGCCCGGGGACCGTCTGGAATGTTGACGCAGTCGACGCCCGCCTGATACAGCGTTCGGCATTTTTGAATCGTTCCAGAAAGGTCGTAACCTCTCGGTGGAACGAGTTCGACGCTGGTAACCCACTGTCCTGTTGCCAGCTTATGAGCGAATCGCGACCGGTTAATTAGCGGGACTTCCTCCTGCGGCTGAGCTGCCGCGGCGGCAGTAAAAACGTGCTTGCTCTTTTGCGCTTTTGCCAACGGCTTGATGGCGTCCGCGGCATTTTTAATATGCGCCGGACCGATTCCGCAGCATCCGCCGATCGCAGCCGCGCCGAGATTGACGTAACGCTGAGCGTAAGTGGCGTAGTATTCCGGCGTTGACATGTTGATGTAACGATTATCAACGCTTTTGGGAATTCCCGCGTTCGGCTGAACGATGAGTGGCTTTTTGACGACGTTAATAACGCGTTCGACCGATTCCAGCATCCCAACCGGTCCTTGACCGCAGTTCAAGCCCCAGGCAAAGGGCTGATGAGGGTACTTGTTTTCGTCGTCCAGACAGGCGACAACGGACTCGACCGTCTCTCCGGAAATCGTCTCACAGTTTTTCACCGGAGCAAACGACATGACGTACGGGAACGCGTTCCCCTCTTGCGCCAGCTTTTGCATTGCCAAGGCGGCAAACTCGATAGCGGAAATATGCGGCAGGGTTTCAAAAATGATGAAATCGCAGCCCGCCTCGATCAGCGGCCGAACCTGCTCCAAAATCAACTCGACCGGGTTGTCCGCATAGCTCAGCAAAGGACCGACGTCTCCAGCCACCCAAGCGGAAGAGTTTCTCTGAGCAATTGTCTCGCGTGCGATTTCCACGCCGGCTTTGTTGATAACGGCGGTTTTATCGCGTAGCCCAAACTTTTCCAGAGCCAGCGGATTCGCCCCAAACGTATTGGTTGTAATAACCTCCGCGCCGGCGTCGAGATACTCGTTTTCAATCTGGGAAACGAGCTTTTTATCCGTCAGATTGAGTTCCTCGTAACATCGATTGGTAAAAATGCCGCGAGCGTACAGTTCCGTACCGGTCGCGCCGTCGAAAATAATCAGCGTATCTTTAATAACGTCGATGATGTTTTGCTGTGCCATAAATGGTGGGGAGGAAATAGGGAGTAGGGAATAGGGAGTAGGCAAGAGGCAGTAGGCAATAGTGAAACGCTTCCCACGTTTTGGCGCTTGCATTTAATAAAACGAGAAAACGCAAGCGACCAACGGGAGCGTTTTGGGGCAGACGCGCGGGTGCGAAGCCGCACGGGCAAAAGGATTAGGTTTTGCCTCCGAAAACGCTGATTTTGGAGTTACCCACTTCCAATCAGGAACCGACCTTGTCGGGCGCGGACTGGGAGCGGCGCCTCGCCGCCTCGCAACTATCAACTATTTTCTATATTTTATTCTATATTTAAGATTTGTCAAAGCCGTTTAATGCCCGAATAACAAAAAAACAAATTATTTTTTAAAATAAATCGGGAATCCCCTTGAAATTTCTCTCGGAGGGAAGTATAATTAAAGAGATATATCAAGTATTAGGCAATAGGCAGTAGGCAGTAGTATGCAAAACGCCTCAAAAAACTATTCCCTATTTCCTATTCCCCATTCCCTATTCCCTAACTCAAACTCCCATGCCAGTATCCGTACACGATTTACCGTCGTTGGTTCAGAATTTTCAAGCTGATTTTACGAAGATTGAAACCGAGCTTTCCAAATACGTATTGGGTCAGCCGGAGGCGATTCGCTGCGCCTTAACCGCTCTTTTCTGCGGCGGACACATTTTGCTCGAAGGCGCGCCGGGCGTCGGAAAGACGTGGCTGGCTCGTTGTCTGGGAGACGTCTTCGACGCTCACGCCAGCAGAATCCCGTTTACCCCAGACCTCATGCCGGCGGACATTATCGGGTCGTACGTTATCATGGAAGAACAGGGGAGAAGAACCTTTGAGTTCCAGCGCGGCCCCATTTTCGGGAATTTCATTCTCGCTGACCAGATCAATCGCGCCATGCCCAAAACGCAGTCTGCGTTGCTGGAAGCGATGGAGTCCGGACAGGTTACCGTCTCGACGGAATCGTTCAAAATGGAGTCCCCTTTCATGGTCATGGCAACGCAAAACCCGCTGGAAATGGAAGGGACGTTCCCGCTGCCGGAATCGCAGGTGGACAGATTCTTCTACAAAATCAAGATGGACCTGCCCAACGAAGAGGGCATGCTGAAAATCGCCATGAACGCGACCAGTACCGAAAAGCTCAAGCCCGCCAAGGTCTGCGACGCCAGCCGTCTGTCGAAGCTCAAGGAAATGGTTCGCGCCGTTACAATTTCCAGCGACCTGGTTGCCAGCATCGTCAAAGCGGCGGTTGCAACAAACCCGCAGACGTCCGGTTCCAAACAGATTAAACAGTACGTCCGTTACGGCGTCGGTCCCCGAGGCGTTAATGCCGCCGTTATGGGAGCGAAGTTCAACGCCTTGGTCGAAGGGCGCGTCGACTGCACAAAAGCCGACGTCAAAGCCGCTATCCTGCCGGCGTTCCGACACCGCATTTTCCTCAATTACGAGGGCGTCGCGGAGATGATCAATACGGATACGCTGGTTGAATATTGATTTAGTGGCGAGTTGCGAGTTGCGAGTTGCGAGAAAGCGCAAAGCGCTGTTCCAACTCGCCACGGTGGTTTTTAAAACACGGAAAACACAAAAATTACGAAAAACACGAATATTTAAAACTCTTTCGTCTTTTTCGATTCTTTCGTGTATTTCGTGTTAAAAATTCCCTCGCAACTCGCTACTCGCAACTCGCAACTATGAAACGCCTTTTCCTTCTGCCGATTTTGCTGGTCTTATCCAGCGTTTGTTGGGCTGACAGTCCTTCCGAAAACGAGCCGTACGTCCCGTCCAATACAGAAAATCCGCCGGCTGCGTCGCCCGCTCAGCCAAAGGCAAGGAAGTCCGTCATTCCCGATTTAAAGGGAGACGCTCTGAAGGACTATTCCAAAGAGCTGCTCAAAAAATGGGCGAGAGTTCGCGATAAGGGCGACGAAGACGATTGCCGTCAGGCGGCGCGAGAGTATATCGGGACTATTTTGGCTATGGCTAAAGACGACAAAATGGACGTCAATTCCAAACGAATTTTAGACGACCAGATCAAAACGCGCCTCCGTTCTCTCAAAGCGACGATTGGCGCGTATAACAAACAGCGGCGCATGGCGCGTCTGGCGGCGGAAAAAGAGGCGAAAAAGGCGGCGGGAATTCCGATTCGTCCGCAGTCGATTAAACCGCGTCAAAACAACAATCAAAACAACGACGGCATCCTGGCTCAGCAGGGCGATTTTGCCAACATTCTCGGTGAAAACGCCAAAACGTCCAACTACGAAAAAGAGGGCGAGGAGCTTGTCGAGCTGATTCAGAAAACCGTTTGCATCGATACGTGGGAAATCAACGGCGGAAACGGCACGATCTATTATTACGGACCAATGAAAGCCATGGTTGTCAACCAGACGGCGGAAGTTCACGAAGAAATCGCCCAGGTTTTAGAACAGCTTCGCCGGGCGGGGAACTGATTAAGGCATTAGGCAATAGGCAGTAGGCAGTAGTAATTCGCCTTCGGCGAATATACAACTCCTCACATCTAATTCCAGACTGCAAGACGGGTTTAAACAAAAAAAATAGGCAGTAGTACGAGAAACGCCTCAAACTACTGCCTACTGCCTCTTGCCTATTTCCTATTTCTTGGCTTTTGTTGTCTTAGCCTTTTTGGTCGTTTTGGCGGCTTTGGCGTTTTCTGCTTTCAGGTCGCAGAACAGTTCGTACGCCTGATTTGGAGTAGCGTTGTCGTGAACGACGCTGCGAATTGCCTTGATCATGGCAATCGGGTCTTCGGACTGGAAGACATTTCGACCCATGTCGACGCCGGAAGCGCCTTGCTGAATCGCCTTGTACGCCATCGTCAGAGCGTCCTTTTCAGGCAGCTTCTTTCCGCCGGCGATAACAATCGGAACCGGGCAGCCGGCAGCGACGTCTTCAAAGCCGTCTTCGACGAAGTAGGTTTTAACCAGATGTCCGCCGAGTTCAGCAATGATTCGAGTCGCCAAACCGAAGTAGCGTTTGTCGCGAACCATGTTCTTTCCAACCGCGGTAACGCCGAGTACCGGAATGCCGTACTTGTTGCCCAGGTCAACCAGCTTGACGAAGTTTTCGATGTTGTTGCGTTCGTTGTCGGAACCGATGCAGACCTGAACCGCCATGCAGGTTACGTTCATGCGAATAACTTCTTCGATGTCGACGCCGATGCATTCGTTGACGAAAACGTTTTCATCGAGAATGGTCGTGCCGGCAGAGCAGCGCATCGCAACGGCTTTGTCACAATCACTGGGAATGCAGGAACGCAGGGCGCCGCGAGCGCACATAAGGCAGTCGGCGTAGGGAACCAACGGGGCGATGGTAACGTCGAGGCGTTCCAGACCGGTTGTCGGGCCGTAGGCGTAGCCGTGGTCAAACGCCAGCATAACGGTGTGACCGGATTTGGGATTGAACATTCGGGACAGTCGAGATTGCATGCCCCAATCGTACTGATCCAGTCCCTTCAAAAAGAAACTGTGTTTTGCGGCTGGAATGTCGGTGTAAAAATTCTTTTCTTTGGTACTGGTGTCTGCTCCTGGCATAATTCAGCTCCGTAAATTAAGGGTTAATTTGTATTTCATTAAACGACGATAAGACGTTGACTTTTAGTCTTGTTAATCGTCTACATTGCTATTATTATACAAGAACGATTTTTATTGTCAATTAGCCCACAGCATTTATATGTTTTTATCCCCACGTCTTTAGACGTGGGAAATAAAAACAATTCAAAAATCGTAGCCCCCAGATTTATCTGGGGGATTAAAAAGCGCACCTCCCCCAAACGCTTTCCTTCCCCTTCCTTCCCCGCTCCAATCGGAGCGGGGAAGGAAGGGGAATTTCGTGCGTTATATTATTGTTTATCCGTTTTGAACCCCACACCTAAAGGTGTGGGCTACGATTTAAATATTTTTTTACCTATCGCAACCCAAAATTTATCGCACCCCAATACGGGGGTGGAAATAACAGCTTCCGCCCAAACCGCCAGCTAAAGAACCCGCAGTTCGGATGAACCGCAGATTCGACAACGTCTAACGAACTCTATTCCGTTTTGGAATCTTCCGTTCCCTTCGATTCTGGAACATACGTAACCAACTTGGAATCGTCGATTTTGCCAGCGAGAAGCTGATGAGCTTGTTCAAAAGATACGCTCATGTGATTCCCATAGTTGAGCTGAAGGAATTTGAGGTTTTTTCCATACCAAACGCAAATACGCCCATTACCGACAAGACGAAAATCGCATGAAGTATTATTCCATCGGGCAATTGGTTTTAATTCGTACTGCAGTTCAAATACCCAAGAAGATAGTCCGCCATTAAAATGCAAATAGTTTTGTCTGTTATAGAGTAATGAACGATATGATTTGTACTGCGGGGTGTCAAATTCAAATGCCTCTTTACAAATTCCATCAGGAGTCCAAAGACGCATAGTTCCATCTTCGCTCCACGAGAGAATGTCGCCAGAGCTAAGTTCTATGGCTTGTTTAATAAATCCGGTATGTCCTTCCAGAACCGCTTTGCAGATTCCGTCAGGAGACCAAAGACGCAAGGCGCAATCCTTAATAATATTATACAATGAATAATCGTAACACCATGAGAGAATGTCGCCAGAGCTAAGTTCTATGGCTTGTTTAATAAATCCGGTATGCCCTTCCAGAACCGCTTTACGTACGCCATCAGGAGACCAAAGACGCATAGTTCCATCATCGCTCCACGAGAGAATATCGCCAGAACCAAGTTCTATTGCACCTTTGACGTTGTCTTTATGTCCATCCAGAACCGACTTACATACGCCTTCAGGCGTCCACAGGCGCAAGGTTTTCCTGCTCCACGAGAGAATATCGCCAGAACGAAGTTCTTTCACGCCTTCGACCCAGTCTGTATGTCCTTCCAGAACCGCTTTACGCACCCCATCAGGAGACCAAACACTCAAAGTGCAATCATTGCCCCAAGAGAGGATATCGCCAGAACGAAGTTCTTTCGCGCCTTTGACCCAACCCCCTTCCAGAACCGACTTACATACGCCATCCGGAGACCAAAGACGCAAGGTATTATCCCAGCTCCACGAGAGAATATCGCCAGAACGAAGCTCTATGGCGTCTATGACGCCGTTTGTATGCCCTTCCAGAACCGCTTTACATACGCCATTCGGAGACCAAAGGCGCAAGGTTGTATCTTTACTCCACGAGAGAATATCGCCAGAACGAAGTTCCAGAGCGTTAAAGACCCAGCTTGTATGACCTTCCGAAACAGCTTGTATATTCTCATCAAGAGACCAAAGACGCAAGTTGTCATCACAACTACACGTAAGAATGTCGCCTGAATTAAGTTCTATGGCGTTTTTACTGGTAGCAGTATGCCCTTCCAGAACAGATTTACATACGCCATCCGGAGTCCAAAGACGCAAAGTGTGATCTCCACTCCACGAGAGAATATCGCCAAAACGAAGTTCTATGGCGTTTACGACCCAGTCTGTATGCCCTTCCAGAACCGCTTTATTTACGCCATCCAGAGAACAAAGACACAAGGTTTTCCCACTCCACGAGAGTATGTCGCCAGAACGAAGTTCTTTGGCGCCGTTGACCCAATGCCCTTCCAGAACCGCTTTACACTTTCCCTTGGGACCCCAAAGACGCATGGAACTATCTTCACCCCACGAAAGAATATCGCCGGAACGAAGTTCTATGGCGCCTTTGACCTTGTCTGTATGTCCTTCCAAAACCGCTTTGCAAGTCAAATCGGGAGACAAGCGACCATCGGGAGACCAGAAACCATTGAAAGACCAGAGCCGCAAGGTTTTATCAAAGCTCCACGAGAGAATGCCTCCAGAACTAAGTTCTATTGCGCCGTTGATCTTGTCTGTATGTCCTTTCAAAGCCGCTTTACAGATTCCGTCAGGAGACCAAAGACGCAAGGTGCAATCATTATCATTATAAGATAAATAACTGTAACACCATGAGAGAATGTCGCCTGAACGAAGTTCTATTACGCCATTGACGTTGTCTGTATGACCTGTCAGAATCGCTTTACATTTGCCTTCAGGAGACCAAACAATCAACTTGCAATCTTCGCTCCATGAAACAATATCGCCAGAACGAAGTTCTTTGGCGCCGTTGACCCTGCCTGCATGTCGTACCCAAACCGCTTTGCATTTGCCGTCAGGAGACCAAAGGCGCAAGGTTCTATCCTTACATTGGTAGCCTCCACACCACGAGAGAATATCTCCCGAACGAAGTTCTATTGCGCCGCCGATATTGTCTGTATGCCCTTCCAAAACGGCTTTGCAAATCCCGGTTTTCAAATCCCAAATTTTTAGATATTTGTCATCTGTTGCCCAAGACAAAACATCGCCGTTGGAAAGAAGTATTGCCTGATCGCCAGCATATTCCATCACCTGTTTACATGGATCGGGCTGGTATTCTTTGGGACGCTTGACTTTATTGAGCCAGAACCAGTCGCAGGGAGATTCGCCTTCTTTCGGATTGAGCCACTGATGAGCCGCTTGCGTTACAGGACAATTGTCGGCGACTTCGGTTGCAAACTGAAGCATAATCTTGTATGCGGGATTGACTTCACAATCGTGGCGTAAAAAGTGCGCATTGCAGCAAACTACGTCAAAATAGGCGTCGCTGTCTTTTGAAACTCCTTTTAGAGCGTCTCGGAAAAGAATATAGTCCAGCAAAACGCGTTCTACGTTACCGTATCGCAGCCGCTTCATCAAGAATGCAAAATCCGACAGAACGCTTGCCGCTTCTTTTGTCATGTTCGCGTTCATCAAATGCGACGGCAGCCAGGTTAAAAAGTAGCGTTGAACGATATCCGGCTTTTCGTCTGTTCTTGTCGTCCATTTCAGAGCGCTGGATTTGTACAATTCCAGCCCGCGATTGGCAAAATCTTCTTTTGCATCGTCGGGATAGACGTAGTAATCCCCCGAACAGTCTTGGTCAAAGCAGTAGTCAATAACGCTTTTGTGGAATGGAACGACCGTGTCTTCGTCAGTCGAACCGGACTGAATAAAGAACGTACCCAGCGTTTTGAGTCGTTTGTCGAATTCTGAACTGCGGCTGATTCCCAGACAGTATTTCAAAACGGCGCGAGAGATCGGTTCGCACGACGTTAAAATAAAGCCAAGCATGGGGCGAACGTCGTTTTCATAAACGTCTAAATCGTTGCCGAAAAGACGGTCAAACTGTTTGTGAATGTACCCAATAACGCCGCTGGGCAAATCGCGAATGTCGTCGATTGTAAACGAGTTTTTCTTCAAATCGCGAAAGACCATTTCCGGATACAGGAACGTTCCCTCAGATTTTTCCTGAAGGGCGTTAACCAACTCTTCCGAAACGGCTATGTTCATTCCCTCGAATTCGTTGAGAATATAATCTCGAACGTCGCTGAAGTTTTCTTCTTCCGAAAAATCGATGGGCATAAATTGAGAGAAGTTCCCATTCACCGCGTTGTCTTTATCTCGGGACGTGATGAAGAAGCAAATCCATGGCGGGAGTCTGTCGAGATTTTGGCTGATAAGCGCTGCGATTTCGTTGCGGTTGTTCTCCGTCGCTTCGTCCAGAGCGTCTACCAGAATCCACTGAGTCGCCCGTCCCCCGTCGATTTCGTCTGACAATAGATCAACAACCAGCTTTTTAAACAGCGTCTGCTGGTCGTCTGCCAGCCGGTTAAGCTCGTCAGGATTCTCTCTGAGATAACCCAGTAGCTTTTCCCGATACGCAGAGTTTGCCTGCGCCAGCTGATACGCGACGGATTTAACGAACGTATTCGGGTCGAGCGTTTCCCTCTGGTTGTATACGATAAAATATGCAGCGCTGATTGCGTAATAGTATCGATAAAGCAGCTCCGCGGCAAATCGGCTCTTTCCGAATCCGGGTCCTTTTTTGAGCCACAATACGCGGTCGGATTCAACTCTGACAGCCTGACCGCTTTGAGCGATTTTCCCTTCAAAGAGTTTAAAAAGCGATTCGCGTCCGCAAAATTTATGAACTGTTTTGTTCTCGAATTCTTTAGTCTTTTCGTTGTACAGGGTCTGAACGCCGCGGTCAAGCTGCCGCAGCCGATCGTTCATGTTCCACGGTTTGAGCAGTTTTTTCAGTTCAACCATCTCAACGCCGTAGCGCCAAACGTCATTCTCTTCCAGAGCATTGGCAAGCTCTTCCAGATTTTTGTCAAGCCAGGCTTCGTCAATGTTGTCTTCTGTCCAGTGAGAACGCCAGTCCATAAACCGGGTAAACAACTGACGGTTGAGCAGATACGCCGGATACTCGGAATCTTCCAACGCTTCCAGCTTGACAGGGAACATGTTTCCCCCGCGAACGCCCAGCGCAATGGAAATTTCGTCTCGACAAACGCCGTTGGGTCTCATCGCCTTGCGAGACAGACAGATCAAAGCGACGTCCGACCACTCGACGCCGTTGTAAATTGCCTTTCGCCAGTCTGAACCTTCTTTGATTTTCTCTCGGTCCAGCCAGACTTCATGACCGCGGCTTTCCAGATACTCCTTGATTTTGCGAACGACGCTTTCGTTGTTCGGATTTGGATACGGATTCCCGTTTTCGTCCAGCGCGTCGATTTCGTGTCCGTAACTGATAAAAATTTTCAACGGTTTTGCTGCTTTGTCCATGGCGACGTTGTTTGTAAAAAGTAGAGGAAAAATCTTTTTATTTATATTCCTGAATATAATTGACTATACCATCTAGCCAAGTCAATTACAAGGGGGACGCTTTTAAAAAGGAAATCCAGGTTGACTTCCTTATTTTTTTATAACGAAAAAACAGTAAAACGGTAACAGAAAAAGCTCTTTTAGCATTGATTGTTCAGTCAGTTAAAAATTGAACGTTGCTATTGAGATTTTCCCTGCCCTGTCCTTCTTGACAAAGATGCCGTTTTCTATTAAAATGAGAAGAAAATGCGAGGTGGCGAGGCGATTTACGAATGTTTAGGGTTCGCCTGACGGCGAATGCGTAATTCCGCTCCCGTTGGTCGCTTCATTACCGCCTTCCATTAACCTACGCCTTCTCGCATTGTTCAAAGTCATATAATACTGTCATGAGCGCTAACATCCTGATTATCGAAGACGAATTGCATATCGCAAACGGATTGAAACTCAATCTGGAAGCGGAAGGCTACCAGACTGACCTCGCCGCCGACGGGCAGACGGGGCTGGAACTGGTTCAGAATTCCGACGAAGGGTACGATTTAATCGTTCTCGATCTGATGCTGCCGGGTATGAGCGGGTATTCCGTTTGCCAGACGCTGCGTCAGCAGGGGTATCTTATGCCGATTTTGATTCTTTCCGCCCGAACGCTGCCGGAAGACCGCGCTCGCGGGTTCGACGTCGGCGCGAATCAGTATTTAACCAAGCCCTTCGACCTGGACGAGTTCCTCGCGCGGGTTCGCAACCTGCTGCGGCTGTCTTCAATGCGTCCGGAGCAAACGCAGGAAGAACCCGAGACGTCGTTTACGTTTGGCCCCAATACCGTCAATTTCAAAACCTTTGAAGCCACCGGCGCATCTGGAGACACCGTCGTTTTAACCGTTCTGGAAATGAAACTGCTCCGGTATTTCATCAAACGGCAGGGAGAAATCGTTTCTCGAGAAGAACTTCAAAAAAACGTCTGGGAAATCCCGGCGGAAATGAACACCCGCGCCGTAGACCAGTTTATCCGCCGACTCCGCAAGTACTTCGAACCCGACCCCGCCAATCCGAAATATTTCGTTACTCTCCGAAACATCGGCTACCGATTCACGCCAGAATGATATTAATTAGCAATTGTCAATTAGCAATTAGCAATTATTGAGGCGCTTTGCGTAAATTGCTAATTGCAAATTGCTAATTGATAATTCTCTCTCAACTTTCCTCTTGACAAAAATTCTTTTTTTTGAAATAAGACGTCTAAGAAAAGGACGAAGGAAAGAGACGCTTTTCTATAATTCCGAATTCCGCATTCCGAATTCCTAATTAAAAAGCTCCTCCCTCCT
>JAZMZV010000270.1:0-19772 GCA_045586185.1 Thermoguttaceae bacterium
GCTATTTTATATTATAATATATAGATAATTCTTCATGATAAGCAGAAGAATGTTCGATTAATACTTTATTGAATTATAAGTAATAAGCCGCTGGCTTTTAGCTTTTAAGCTAGAAGCTAATAGCTAACAGCTAAAATATCATTTCCTTTAACCCCACAAGGCATAGCCATGTCGTATTTGATTGCACCGCACGGCGGAATGTCCGCCCCGTTGAATTTAACCGTTCCCGCAGACCAGATTGCCGATTTCACCGCTCAGGCGGCTGAGTTGGTTAAGGTTCCCGTCTCTGACGCGGACCTTTCTACCGTTTACCGGTTCGGCGACGGCGGTTTGACCCCTCTGACCGGTCCGATGGACAAGGAAACCTTTGACCGCGTTCTCAACGAAGAAAACATTCTCTCTAACGGCAAGGCGTACGCCTGGACGATTCCGCTGTCTTTGCCCGTTACGGAAGAGCTGGCGAAAACCCTCAAAGTGGGACAGAAAGTCGCGCTGGTCAACACGGCTGACGAAATCGTCGCTGTTCTGGAACTGACAGACGTTTTCCCGTGGGACAAAGTCGACTACGTTAAAAAAGTCTATCTGACCAGCCGCACCGATCACCCCGGCGCGAAAATGGTTTTCGTCAACGACGGCGCGAAGACGTGGCTTATCGGCGGCAAGATTCAGGTTCTCCCGCCCAAAAAGAACCCGGCGTTCGGCAAGTACGTTCTCTCTCCGACGGAAGTTCGCGATCTGCTGGAATCCAAAGGCTGGGAACGCGTTGTCGCTTTCCAGACACGAAACCCGCTCCATCGCGCTCACGAATACGCTTTGGTTTACGGTTTGGAAACGCTGCTCAAGCAGGGATTTAACGCCGGCGCGTGCCTCAACCCGCTCGTTGGAGAAACCAAGGGCGACGACGTCAACGCTGAAATCCGCATGCAAACCTACGAAAAGCTCATTGCTGACCGCGCTTTGGGCGAAGGCGACTCGGACGCTCAGCTGTGGGCAAACCGACCGGGCGAAGCGGTTCCGGACAGAGTCATCCTTCTCGGGCTGGATATCAAGATGTTCTACGGCGGACCGAAAGAAGCTGTCATGCACGCCATTTACCGTCAGAACTTTGGGTTTACCGACCTGATTATCGGCCGCAAGCATGCAGACGCCCCCTACGACGACGGTACAGCGATTTGGGGCGACTTCGACGCTCAGGAGATTTTCAACAAGCTCAACGGCGACCTGCAGATTCATCCGCTCAACGTTGGATTTGCAGCCTATTACGAATCCATCGGCCGCGTCGACCTGATGGAATTCCACAAAGACGAAAAGCCCGTCTTCATTTCCGGAAAACAGGTCCGCGCTACGCTCCAGAAAGGCGAACACGTTGACCCGCGCATTATGCGTCCCAGCACGTCGGAAATTCTCGCCGCGGCGATGAAGATTGACTAAGTGGATTGGAAGGCGGTAACGCAGTGAGCGAAGCGAACGAAGTTACGCTTTATTCTGTTAGTTCGCCTTCGGCGAAAGCGTAACTGCGCTCCCGTTGGTCGCTCCGTTACCGCCTTTCAACTTTTCGTACTCCCTCCACCCCTAGCCCAACAACAACTACCATGATTATCGGAGTTCCACGAGAAATTAAACCCCAGGAAGACCGCGTTTCCATGACCCCGGCTGGGGTCGACGCCTGCGTTCGCGCCGGGCATGAAGTCGTAATCGAGTCCGGCGCCGGAGCTGGCAGCGGATTTACTGACGAAGAATACGTCCGCGCTGGCGCGACGATTCTCAAAACCGCTCAGGAAACCTTTGAAAAGGCGGATATGATCGTCAAAGTCAAAGAACCGCTTCCCGCTGAAATCCCGTTTTTGAAAGAGAATCAGACTGTATTCACGTACTTCCATCTCGCTCCTGACAAGGAACTGACAGACGCTCTTCTTCGAGCGAAAATCATCGGGATTGCGTACGAAACCGTTCAGCTTCCCAACGGCGCTCTGCCGCTGCTGTCCCCGATGAGCGAAATTGCCGGGCGTATGGCGGTTCAGGTTGGCGCGTTCCTGCTGGAAAGAACCAACGGCGGCCGCGGCGTTCTCCTTGGCGGCGTCTCCGGCGTTGAAAAGGGAAAAGTCGTTATCGTCGGCGGCGGAAACGTCGGCGCGTCTGCCGCGAAAATCGCTCTCGGCATGGGCGCTCAAGTAACAGTTCTGGACTTGTCCGGTCCGCGACTGGCTTATCTGGACGACATCTTCGGCAGCCGTCTGCAAACCCTCATGTCTAACTCGTACAATATCGAAGCGGCGGTGAAAGACGCTGACCTGGTTATCGGCGCGGTTCTCGTTCCCGGATCCCGCACGCCGAAACTGGTTAAAGAGTACATGGTCAAGCAGATGAAACCTGGCGCCGTTCTGGTTGACGTCGCGATCGACCAGGGCGGATCGATTGAAACCATCGACCGCTGTACGACGCACGAACACCCGTACTTTATCAAGCACGGCGTTGTCCATTACTCTGTCGCGAACATGCCCGGCGCCGTTCCGAGAACTTCAACCTTCGCTCTGACCAACGCCACGCTGCCCTACGTTCTGAAGCTGGCTAACCTCGGAGCAGAAGGCGCTATGAAAGCCGACTCCGCCTTGATGAAAGGTCTCAACCTGTACAAAGGTCTGTTGACGTTCAAAGGCGTTGCGGACGCTCAGGAACGAGAGTACGTTGCAGCGGATAAGCTGTTTTAGTTGCGAGTAGCGAGTTGCGAGTTGCGAGAAAACGAAAGAGCTTTTCTCCAACTCCTCACTCCTCCCTCCTCACTCCTAACTAGCTTCTACTCTTTTTTTAAAATGGAAAAATTAAGACTCGGCGTCTTGGGCGGCGGAATTATGGGCGCAGGCATCGCCGCCGCCTTTAGACGAAAAGACGTCCCTGTCGTTGTCTACGACATCGCTCCCGGCGGTCGGGAAATGGTCGAACGGAACCTGCTTCGAGAGGAAGTCTCAGGCGGTGCGAAGCCGCACGGGCGAGTGGAAGAGGTTATGCCTCCGAAACAGCCGGTTTTGGCGCTACCCACTTCCAATCAGGAACCGACCTTGTCGGTAGAGTTCACCGACCAACTCTCAGACCTGTCCGGCTGTAACGTCGTTATAGAATCCGTCGTTGAAAAAATCGACGTCAAACAGGAACTGCTCAAAGCGGTGGAAGACGTCGTGTCTCCCAGCTGTCTGATTGGGTCCAATACGTCCACGATTCCCATTAGCCGTCTGGCGTCTGTGTTACAGCGCCCCGACCGGTTCTGCGGAATCCATTTTCTGCACCCGGTCAGATACCGCAAGCTGACGGAAATCGTCTGCGGAGAGCAGACCGCGCCGGCGACGCTGGATCAGGCGGACGCCGTTTTGAAATCTGTCGATCAGACGCCGCTTTGGGTCAAAGACTGCCCCGGCTTCGTCGTCAACCGACTGCTTCAGCCGTACCTCAACGAAGCGCTCATTCTCTTGCAGGAAGGCGTCGACATGGACAGAATCGACAACGCCGCCGTCAATTTCGGCATGGCGTGGGGACCGATCAAGACGATGGACGAAATCGGCATCGACACCACGTTCAACGCCGGCCGCGTCCTTTACGAAGCCTTTCCGGATCGCATTAACGTCTCTCCGATTATCGTTTCGCTTTATAAATCCAAATGTCTGGGCGTGAAATCCGGACAGGGATTCCGCGTCTGGGACGGGTGCGAACCTAATCCCAAAGCGCAGAAATGGAAAATGTGGGTCGAAAAAGAAAACCCCATGCCGGAACAGGAAATCGTCGAACGCCTGATTCGCCCCATGTGGGAAGAAGGACGAAGAATTCTTGCCGACGGCATCGTCGAATCGGCGGAGAAAATCCGCATCGCCGCCTGTGACGGGCTAGCGTTCCCCGCCCGCTTTGGCTATCTGTTTGAACAGACTGACTTCCAGCTGAAATAGCAAAAATGTAATCCCCGGGGACTGCGGCGGCTTGACGCCGCCTTGTCCAACGACCCGCTATAATTCTGTGCCGCAGTCAATTCCTCTTCTCGGATCGCGAGCGAAGCTCGCAACAAAATTAGCCGCAAAGAACGCAGAGGACGCAAAGAAATGAAAGACTGTAAACAATCAACGCGCCTATCGCGATTTATTCTTTATCAATATACAGCATTTCAGGCGTTTTTTGATAACAGGTAAATGGCTTAGTACGGATTCTGACAGCGGGACTTTTCTTAAGTTTGCTTATTGAATCGTCTAAAACGCGTTCCTCTTCCGGACGAATGTCTATATAATACTTTTTTAAATTCTTCCATTGACTAAGAGATACAAACATTTCGGAAGCAGGAGAGAGCTGTTTATTATTTGTTCTGACATACACAAAATATTGAACGTTACAGGTTGTCATTTCTTTATAAAAATCCGGCGCGGCTTTTGCATCAAACAGCTTTAACAGCTTTAATTTGGAAAATGCTGACAAAACCTTCCCGGAACGCGACGTCATCGTCGAATTTGACATCGACAATATTTCCAGCTTGTCTTTGAGTTCTGCCAGATTTTCTATTTCGTTATCTCCACAACAAGAAAGATGAAGCTTGGTTAACGATGGCATTTTAACAATTGATTCTATTTGCTCTGACGAGACGCATTCCAGGCTTAACAGGGAAATATTGCTCTTTTCTAAAGCCTGAAACAAATTCTTTGGATACGTTTGCGAATGTTCGTCTTCAAAAAACGTAACAATTTCTAACATAGCAACATTCTTTATATGCTCAGACGCAACAGCCAATTTGGCATTAAATTTACAATCATAAAAAACTACTTTACGGACGCTGGGACAAAGCGATAACAGTATAAACAAATCCTGTTTAATTTCTTTCAAGCGCACTTCCAATTCAAAGCATCCTTTTTTAAGAAAAGCGCCCGGAGCGCAATTTTCATCCGTATGATAACGCAAATACGGATCGTAAGCGTCTACTAAATATTTCAGAGCGTTTCCTTCCTGACTCCCGGATTCCAATAAAGCAAGCGCCTCTCCTGCAATCTGAGGCTCTCCCCCAATTTGTGAATAGCCGGCAGAGGAAAACAATTCAAAAATAAAAGACAATATGAAAAAACAAACTGTTCTTAGGAATACTCTTTTTGCGCTGTTCATAGTATTTACTGATATTTTCCTGATTTTAAACCAACTTGCAAGTTCTCCTTTGCAGGGAAACACACAAGGAGAACAACTTTTTCATAATTCGATTATAACGTCAAATCTGGTTTATTACAAGAGGTTGGACAAGTTTTCAGAAAAAAGGACGCAAAACTATTGTATCTCTGCGTCCTTTGCGTTCTTTGCTGCTAAAAACATCGGAATACCCACGGGTTGACACCCGTGGCTCGCCTAAGCGTAACTACGTTCGCTTCGCGAACTTCGTTACCGTCTTCCATTTCTTTGCGGCTATAAAACTTAGGCGGATAATATCCGCCCCCAAGAGAGGAGGGCGGCTGCATCGCAGTTTTTCTCCGGGACATTGGACAAGGCGGCTCCTGGGGGCGCCGCACTCCACGATCATTCTTCCGCAACGCCAGTCTGTTTCTGGGTCAGATTTTTGATAACCAGAACCTCGAGAGTTTGCGGTCGCATGCTTTTATAAAAAGCTGTGGCGTTTGGCGATTGAGCGCTATAACGAGAATAAAGGAAAGCTCTCAATGGGTTATCGTACTCGTTTGCATATTTTGCAAAATCTCGTTGTTCGTGAATGTCCGTATGACTTGTAACCGTTTTAAATGCATCGTCCGACTCGTCAATGAGTTGTCGGACGATTGCCATTACTTCGTCAACAAAATCCTTATATTCAGGATTACAAGCGACGTAATCGTCTAACTTTTCGTTTTGCCACTTTTCAATGACGCTTTGGACGGTAAATGAACCGGGTTCACGGAGCTTATGTAACGCAAAGTACTCGTCTCCCTTGACTTTAATTCGTAAATGAGAGCCGTTTTCTTTTTCAGCGCTAACGCAGACGTATCCTTCTTCGTCGTCGCCCATTCGATGAGCCGCCTCAATGCATTCCCCTAATGAATAGTGCGAAAAATGCTTCGGCCGCCATAGTACATTGTCTAACTCGCCGAAACTGAATTCGCGATCCAACTCTTCCATCGTTTGCATATTGCGAGCGCCCAGAAAATAAACTCGGTCTTCCGGATACTTGATAACAATGCGATTGTGGAGAGGCGAAACGAGTTCAAACCAATAGCAATTCTCGCGATCAAAAAACTCATCCAGCCGGTCGATTTTGTCCAGCCCCAGAATACGCAAGAATAAATCGCCAAAGTTGGTTAAACCGCAAGTAACCTTAAAGGCGTCAATAGCGCCGTTGGTACTGATATGCCATTCGTCCATATCGTACCAAATTCTCATTATGGAACCGTCTATTTTTTCCTGGACGTCAACGCCTTTAGACCAATCTATTTTAGGAGTTGCCGCATAGGATTCCTCATAATTGCCAAATTTATCTAAAGACCTGCATACGCATTTCCATCTGCCATTTATCTCTTGACGGAAAATAGCGCCTCGCGCTTCAATAACTTCCGGCTTTTCAAAATCAGACATTCCCGTCGTATACTTTAACATATAATAGCAGCCGTCCTGCTTGGTTTCAATATTGTAAGGCGAACCCGCCAGTTGAGCCTGCCAATCGGAATTTGCATTCAAAAAATCTTCCAAAAACATGAGAATTCCTTCTTGTTAAAAATTAAACATACTTCGATTAACATACACGTTCCCGTTGTCGTAGTTCGTACTGCGAGAACAAAAACAAACCGGGGTATTATAATGGTTAAAGCGGATTCGTCAAGAGGATGAATTATTTTCAGGAAAAACGGCGAGCTATCGCTCGCGATCCGAGGAGTGAATTCGACTACGTCTTAGTACACGCGCGGGGCTTTGGACAAGGCGGCGCCTGGGGGCGTCGCACTCCCAGAAATCGCTGTGAAGCAGTCTTCTCTATTCTCCGCATTTTCTCTCAACATATATAATCGTTTCTGTCTCCTTTTTTGGAGAAAACGGTAAATTCAGAATCGAAAAATACCGAAATAATTATTGGATTATAGCCCCAGAACGTAAATATGGGATATTATTTAAGTGAATGAAACGAAAGCGTTAATCAAAAGAGCTGAATAAGGAACCAGAAACTCGTATTTTTAGTTGTATTGCCATGCTTCTTATTCCTTAAACTCTATCAAAGACACATTCGTTTCGCAGAACTTGCAAACCTCCTAATTTAGATAAATGCTCTATAACTCCAACCCTTCTGACCACAACCGCGATTCAAGCGCTCATTCGTATGAGCGTCCGACGGTGGAGTCGTTTTGGTTTGAAACGCTCTCAAACGGAAAGCGTCAGCCATACGGCTGCGGAGCGGTTTGTCAGTCGGATAAACGAGAGATTTATCATTGGTCGCCGGGCTATTCCGATTTATTGGGAGGAATGCATGCGGTAAACGTATCGTTTCATCCGCTGCCCAGCGGGCGCTATTGCCTCAGCCGCACGTTTTGGGCGTCCGATTTCCCGTCGGCGCTTCGCAGCGCGAGGCAGTCAAACGTGAGCTATACCCGGCGTCAGGTTGACACGTCGAGCATGGAAGAACTTATGGCGCTCAAACAGGAAGCGGCAATGGAAACGCCCAAAGTCCGAATGTTTACTCACGCGTGGGTAATTTGCCCGCAAACGCTTCGGCTTTTCGGCTCGCACCCGCTGTCATTGTATCGGGCGTTGAGAAAAGAGTCCATCGGGTGTCAGGTTACGCCGGACGGGGAGGTTTACGGACAAAGCGTTTCGCCGAAAGAAACCGTTATCGCGACGCTCAAAACGCTGTCCCGCCGCAAAAGCCTTCCGCTTCCCAACGGCGAGTTTGACGCGATGTTGGAACAGGACTGTTCCATGATAATTTTCGGGAAAACGAATTTGCTGTCCTGGTTCGACGACCGCTTATCGGCGATGTCGGTTTCAGAACGGGAATCGACGTCCTTTTGCACGTCGTTAAAGTTTTCCCCCGACAGACCGTTCCTCATGACGGGAATCGGCAAATCGAACGCGGAACTGCGCCGGGTTCGAAAACATTTCAGTTTACCAGTATGGGACGTCCGGCGATTTACAGACAAAACGTCGGGCTGTTCAAAGCCGTTTAAAGACGACGAACTGATCAAACTGTGGGAATGTCTGAAAGAATCCCTTTGGGGAAACAAAGACAAATACCAACAGGGCGTCGAGTTATGGAACGAGTACCGTGAAAAGCATCCAGATGCGGCGGAATCCGCTTTGGAAACGCTCCTGCAATGGAGCCTGGACGCTTATCGCGGCCTGGACGCCATGCAGTTCAAACAGACGCAGCAGGTTCACGCCATGGTCGACATGCTGGAAGACCTTTTCAGCAATTATCAGTCGACGCACCGCGGCTCAATAATTGCAAAATAACCGCTTATCCCCAGTATCCCGCTAATCACTAACCCTTAAAGAGCATCGTTATGTTAGGGAAGACGATTTACATACAATTCGGTCAAGCTCTTACGTCTGCGTTTCGCTCGGCGCCGTTTTGGGGCGCGCCAGCGGAAAATGCTGCACCGACAGACTCGTATGAATGTAACGCCGTTCATAAATCTGTTCCGACGATGTCTAATCAATCTTTTGACAATAATTCATCTTCGTCAATCGCTTCAATTTGGGCGTTAACTCCTTTTACCGACAGCGCAATCACAGGGGACATTGCTAAAAATATTCAACGCGTATTGCCGTGCCGATGGTCGTTTACTTTTGACATTACAGAATTGGAAGAAGAAAGTAAATCTAACGGCTACCCATGGGAATCGTCAGATTGTTTGCTGATTATGGGGAATATCCAATCGGTCTCTCCGCAGTTATTTAAGGGAGTGCTAACATACCTGAATAACGGCGGGCGGGTTATTTACTGGGGAAACATCGCGCCTGACGACGAATCGCAATTTAAACTCATTGGCGCCAGAAGAAGAAGCGACCTTTCAAAAGTTTGCATTTCCTCGCTCTCTACATCATCCGTATATACGCAAGACATCCGTAAATTCTATCCGATTGAAAAAATTCCGCGCTTTACGTCTTTAGCTCCAGACTGCCAGGTTCTCTTACAGGGAGAAAGCGGCAGCTCCAACACCCCTGTCGCCTGGACGCGAAAGGTCAACAGCGGCAAGTTGTTCTACTGCTCATTAGCGGAAGAATCCGATTGGCTTTGCGACGATTGCCATGCTTTAATGCTCAATGCCGTTCGCTGGGCGTTTGAAAAGAACTAGGGAATGACAACGCTTAACGCCTATACGCAGAATATCGTAAGGCGTTTTGTTTCAACTCCTCACTCCTAACTTCTCACACCTAACTGTTCTCTCCCCCTCCCCCATTGACGCCGCGGGCTATTTACGATAAAATCAATATATAATAATATATTCTGCTAAAGTAACCTTTGACCCTGACAAAAAATCAATTCCATGCTTTCCAAGCTGTCCACGTTTGCATTAATGGGTATCGACGCCATTCCGGTTGACGTCGAGGTTGACGTATCGCCAATTATCAACAAGGGCGAAGACTCCAAGGAAGAAAGCCAAAGTCGGTACACGATTGTCGGGCTGCCGGAAACGACGGTTCGAGAAAGCGTCTTTCGCGTTGACCGGGCAATGGTCAATTCCGGCATCTACCGAGAGCCAATGCGGACGGTTATCAACCTCGCGCCGGCGGAACTTCCCAAACAGGCGGCGGCGTTTGACTTGCCAATCGCTGTCGGCATGATGGCAGCGGCTAACGCGATCTCTCAGGAAAAGTTTGGTCAGTACGCTCTGATTGGGGAACTGGCTCTGGACGGCGCCGTTCGCTCGGTTAAAGGCGCGCTGTCGATTGCTATTGAAATCGCCAAGCGTTACAAAGAGGGAAACAGTCAGATTCACGGCTTGATTCTACCGCGTCAAAATGCACCAGAAGCGGCTGTCGTGCCGGACGTGGACGTCATTCCCGTCGATTCGCTCGCTCAGGCGCTGGCGTTTTTGACGGATACGCTGCCCATCGAACCGCTGCAGTGCAATATTGATCAATGGTATGCAGAAGGCGGACAGTACGACATCGACTTTTCAGACGTCCGCGGTCAGGAAATGACCAAACGGGCGATGCTGGTCGCCGCGGCGGGCTGTCACAACATTTTGATGATCGGGCCTCCCGGATCCGGCAAGACGATGCTGGCGAAACGCATGCCGACAATTCTTCCTCCGCTGACGCCAGAAGAGTCAATCGAAACGACGCGCATTTACAGCGCCGTCGGGGCAGTTTCCGCCGAACGTCCGCTGTTTGCCGTTCGACCGTTTCGCGCTCCGCACCACACCATTTCCGAACCCGGTCTGGTCGGCGGCGGCTCCAATCCCGCGCCGGGAGAAATCTCGCTGGCGCATAACGGGATTCTCTTTCTGGACGAATTGCCGGAATTCAATCGCCGGACGCTGGAAGTCCTTCGTCAGCCGCTGGAAGAGGGGACGATTCTCATTTCCCGAGCTCAGGCGCACGTCAGCTTCCCCGCCAATTTCATGCTCGTTGCAGCTATGAATCCCTGCCCTTGCGGCTATCGCAACGACCCGCGCCGCGATTGTCACTGTTCCGTCCCGCAAATTGAACGGTACATCAACAAAATTTCCGGCCCGCTGCTGGACAGAATCGACATCCACGTTGAAGTCCCGGCGGTGCCGTACAACGACCTCGTTTCTACAGAGGAAACAGAGTCCAGCGCCAGTTTGAGAGAAAAAGTCGTCAAGGCGCACGCCATTCAAGCCAAACGATATTCGCACTGTAAAATCCTGTACAATTCCCAGCTGACCGCCAGACAGATTCGGCAGTTCTGCCCGTTGGACGAAGAATGCCGCGGCGTCATGGCGTCTGCAATTAACGACATGGGGCTTTCTGCCAGAGCGCACGACAAAATTCTTCGTCTGGCAAGAACAATCGCCGACCTCGACAACGCTAAAGACATTCAGGTTGAACACCTGATGGAAGCGATTAATTACAGAACCCTCGACCGGGAATTTTGGAAATAACAATTAGACATTTTGCAATTCCATGACAAACAGGAGCGTTACAGAATAGCAGTCCCATGAAACTCACTTCATCAATAGCGCTAATCACCTACAATGGCGAAAAGTATATTCAGCGTCAATTGGAAACGCTTGCTCAACAGACGCGCCTGCCGGACGAACTGGTAATTTGTGACGATCGTTCTTCTGACAGGACGGTTGAAATCGCCAAGGATTTTGCTTCAACCGCGCCGTTTAAGGTGCGAATATACCAAAACAACCACAATCTTTCGTTCGGTTTGAATTTTCGGAAAGCGTTTTTCCTTGCCGAAAACGACATTACTTTTTTCTGCGACCAAGATGATATTTGGCTTCCAGAAAAAATTGAAAAGGTAATGGACTGCTTTGAGAAGAACGAAACCGTGGGAATGGTTTTGTCTCGAGATATTTTTGTGGACGCCGACGAAAAGCCGATTAAACTTCGGAACCTCGCCAGAAACGACGATCCTGATAACGGCAATTCGGAAAAAGGCAATTCGGAAGAACAGTTTATAGAAACGGATTTCCCCAAGCTGCTCTCTAAAGGCTATTTTCAGTGGGCGGCGCATAATACCGCTTGCCGCACTCATTTTAGAGATGCGTTATTTACCAACGCTCCACCGACATCTGTCATTTTTGATCCGTGGATGTTTCGCTGTATGGGGGCTCTTACAGACGTTTGCGTTTTAAAAAAGCCCTATGTATTATGGAGAAAACACGGCGACAGTTTCACGTCTCATTCAAAACATATTCGGAATCCTTTTAAGTTGATGTATAATTCAATTAAAAGGCATTATCGAATTGATCGTCTGGTTGAACAAGCGTTAGCCTTCCAGCAGGCAGCAGAATATTTATCAAAACAACAGTTAGCTCATCCTCAAATTGCAGAGTTTTATAAAGACTGTGAGCATATTTATAAACAACGAATTTACGCTATTGAGCATCCGTTAGTTCGTCCCTGGATTATTGTAAAAGAACTATTGTCTGGAAATTTCAAATACAGTCCCAAAGGATTTACAGAGGTTTTTATGGATCTTTTTGCAATTCCACAAACCCCCGATTGGGATAATTACCCATCAGAGGAATTGATGACAAAATTTAAAACATACGACCAGATTTCCAAATAGTTTTGGCTCATTGGCAACGAACGCCTGTTTGAGGCAAGCGGAAATTTGTATAATAAGAACGGTTGTCTGATCCCTAAAGATATTGATCAAGCCCTTTTTCCACTCGAATGCGGTTTTGTTCAATACATTTTTGAAACAGTTCTTTTGTACTGTTATCGTTATTAGTTCTTGTCTGATGGTATAAATGATATTGCAATGCCGCATGCTGGATAAATTTTATCGGAACGCCAGCGCGGCGCATTCTAAGTCCGAAATCCAGTTGTTCACTCAAAACATTCCACGTTGAACGCCTGATGGAAGCGATTAATTCCAGAACTCTCGACAGAACGTTCTGGAAGTAGCGCATGGACGCAAAAGCTATCGTCTCCCCATAAATATTTTATGATCAAAAATCAGCTCGCGCCAGAAGAATCGCCAATGAGCGTCAATTCCCTGAATATGATACGGCATAAGATACTTTGTTGATGAATGATAATGCAGCATTTTCATTGTAATGCGCTCGCCATTTACTGTCCAGGCTGTCGGGAGTCCGTTTTCAAATCGAATTTTCTTGATGCGTTGTTTTCGCAGCAGTCCCCATTCCGCCTGAAATCCCTCGACATCTGTAATTCGGTTGTCGAATCCAATGCCTTGTTTAAGAGCGTTTTCCAAAAAATAAAAATTCGGTTGCTTATGGTCGTAATAATCGCACAACAAAGACATATCGCCAATCCATGGTTTGGTTATTCGCGTCTTTCTGAGATTCAGGTTAGTATTTTTCTGTATCAGCCGCTGCACTTCATTTTCATCTGAATACACGTGTGTTACGTGTTCGCAAAAATCATCCAGAAATTCGACTCTGTTAACAAGAAGATAGTGCGCCAAAAGACGCTGTTCATCCCATCGGGCGACCGTTGCGTCATAACCTCCGAAACGTTCCGCTTCCTGTGTAACGTTACTAAATAAAAGAACGTCTGTGTCGATATGAAGAAAGCGGTTTATTCCCGTCAAACGGATAAAATCCCGCAGTGCAAACCATCGTTCTATACATCGCCATTCAAATTCGTAAGAAAGAAAACTGCAATGCTTATACAGAGGCTTAAATTCTTTGGCTCCCGGAAAATCGTCTGCGTTATAATGTTCTGCAACTTTAATATGAGCGTTGGAGCTATCGCCCAAAAGAATTATTCTCGAATCAGGATTGTATTTTCTTGCCTGATTGAGACAGTGTTCCAAATACGCAGCATTGCCGCGATGAAAAACCAGAATCGGAACGGGGTTGGTTGTATTCTCAAACATCTAATCTTTATATGATTCTAAAGGTATTGATCAAGTCCTTTTTCCGCTCGGATGCGGAGCTGTTCAATACAGGATTGATACTGTTTTGAATTAATTACAGCGCTCTTTGACCGGGTTGGATGGTACAGATGGTATTGTAAAGCCGCAAACTGAATGCATTTTAACGCAATGCCTGCATGACGCATTCTGAGGGAAAAATCCTGATCTTCCAGTCCCCAAACCGTATATTCTTCATCAAAGCCGTTGACAAGAATTGCATCCGATTTCCAGAACGCCATATTGCAAGACCAAAGCCTGACCTTTGGTCGAAAATCTGATATTTCCTGAACCGTTCTGTTACATAGCCAACGGTTTCTGACGGCATAATAATTATAACCAAATCGAATTCTGGGCGATAAAAAAGACGGAGGCGAAAACATTTGAGATTTCAGAATCTGTTCTGTCGCCCACGGTACAATTTTAATCCGTTTCCCGCACACGCAGCGCTTCGTCTGGGCGTAATTAATATGATCTTCAATAAAATGTTTTTCAAGAATCATATCGCCATCTATAATAACAATATATTCTGACGAAGCGGCGGCAATGCCGCGGTTGCGAATTTTTGCCGCTTGAAAACCCTCGTCCGGCTGCCAGACATGAATAATCGAAATTGGAGACTGCTTGCGAAGTTGGTCGACAGTCTCTCGCGTTTCGTCTTTTGACCCATCGTCGGCAATGATTATTTCCTTGGGAAGAATGGTTTGATTCCAGACGCTTTCCACGCTCAAACGCAGCGCCTGCGGCCAATTGTACGTTGTAATAATCAAAGACGGATTAACCGTATCTGCCTTACTGTTTTGCAAAACAGACGAATTGGAATCCGTTAACGTTTCCGCGGCAAGTATAGACGCTGCGCTGTCATTCATGTTTATTACATCAGGAAATAAGGATTGCAGGGAATAAGCGTCGACGCAAACGTTCGCCTGGCGCTTTTTCGTTGATTATTGTGAATCTTCGCTTGTTCGAAGAATTCGCTGTACGCATTCAATCTGCTGGGCTTCAACGACAACGGTCGTTTCCGGACAGATGGAACACGCTTTAAGCGGACCTCGCATTAAAAACAAATGCTCGACAATTTCGTTGGCGCTGGCGTCGGCGGTTAGCGGCTGATACGTTTGAGTAACAGCCCAATTCTCGCCCAAAACGCCTTCTTCGTAAGCCAGAGCCGCGTTGGCTAAAATACTGCAGCGATACAATTTGTTGTTGGTCAGGTTGAAACAGGTGTTCGGACCGCACATCGTCCAGGCTTTTTCCGGAGAGCTTTCAAACGGCTGAGGCTGACCGTTGTCGTCTATATTATAGTACCGCTTCCAACGTCCGGAACTGGGAATAATCGTTACCCAAACGCCCGCATTTTGAAGCCGCGATACGATTTCCTGAAATTTCCGCTCCCCTTCTTCCGTCGGAACGTGTCGAGACAGCAAAACCTGAACCCCGGCGTCTTTGAGCGTTTGAAGCAGGCTGTCTGGCTTATTGGGAAACAGCAGCCCGTTCGACGTCAAAACAATTCTGGATTCCGGCCAGCAGCGATGAGCGGCGGCAATAATCCGTTCCAGTTCCGGATGCAGCAGCGGTTCGCCGCCTAAAATACCCAGCTTTTGCGGAACGACTTTTTTCGACCACGTTTCAAAAGAAGCGATTAACTCGTCTGCTGGAACAACGCCGCGGCGGAACGGGTTAAAATGACTGCAAAACAGGCATTTCAGATTACAGCCATTAGCGGCATAGACCTCCATTTTACGTATTTTAGCTCGTCCTTGTTTATCTAAAAACAGAGATTTACCCAGTCCGCTATAATAAAGGAATCGTTTGAACGGCAACCCAATCGCCAAATTCAAACCCCGTCGAATTGTTCTACCCAACTTGGTAAATTGCATAAATAACCTCATAATCGAGTTTATCTTAATATGTATTATTTTATCAAACAAACCTGTTAAAGTCAATATCAGAATAAAGGGGAGACAATAGGAAGGCGAGCAACGGGTGTAAACCCGTGGGGGTGCGAACCTAATGTCGCGCAGCTAACAACATACCTTCGATCAGCGCTTGCGCTCATTCCTCATTCATAATTCCTAATTAGCTTCCCCCCTGCTTGAAAAAATATTCCCATTACATAAAATAGTTAAAGTAGACAAGAGTACAAAAAGACAGAACATAACAAGAATTTTTCGACTATATCGGAGGTTAGGATTAAACTACAAAAATAATTTAGTTTATCTATTATGCCAAATCGTTCAAAATCCGATATAGCAATTAGAGTATGTAGCGCCAGGCGTTGTGCGCCCGTCCGCCATTTTTAAATTATTTGTTATTTCAAACTATCATGTCAAACGAGAAAAAACGGACAATTCACATTGATCATTTACCGGGATCGTTCTTTGGGCCGCCTACTTTGGTAGACTTGCTTCGCCATCGCGCCTGCCATCAGCCGGACGACGTTGCTTTTGGATTTCTGAAAGACGGCGAAAATGATTTGGTGGAATGGTCTTATACGGAACTCGACCGCCGCGCTCGCGCCATTGCCGCCTGGTTTCAGGCCAACGACATGGTCGGCGAGAAAGCGATGCTGCTTTTCCCGCCGGGATTGGACTTTATCGCTGCGTTCTTTGGATGCCTTTACGCTGGCGTAACGGCGGTTCCGGTCTATCCGCCTCGCCGTAACCGTTCATTGGAACGCATTCAGGCAATTGCTCAGGACTGCTCTGCCAAAGCCGCGCTGACTACCAACGCTGTTCTGGAACTGGTCAACGAACTTATTGACGAAACGCCGTTTTTGAAATCGCTCAACTGGTATTCGACCGATGAAATGGACAACGCTCAGGCGCAAAAGTGGGAAATGCCGGACATTCACGGCGACACGCTGGCGTTCCTTCAGTACACCTCCGGGTCAACCGGAACGCCTAAAGGCGTCATTCTCAACCATTCCAATCTGTTACATAACTCAGCGCTGATTTCCTATTCGTTTGAACATACGCGCAGCGGGTTAGGCGTTTACTGGCTTCCGCTTTATCACGACATGGGCTTGATCGGCGGCGTGTTACAGCCGATTTACGTTGGACGTCCCAATATTCTCATGTCGCCCATGGCGTTTTTACAGCGTCCATTCAGATGGCTTTCCGCTATCAGCCGATTCGGCGGAACAACCAGCGGCGGACCGAACTTTGCCTACGATTACTGCATTCGCAAAATCAAGCCGAACGAAGTAGAACAGCTGGACTTGAGCAGTTGGGAAGTCGCGTTTAACGGCGCGGAACCCGTCAAGGCAGAAACGATCGACGCCTTCTGCGAAAAGTTCGCCCCGTGCGGATTCCGGCGCGAAGCCTTCTATCCGTGCTTCGGCTTGGCGGAAGCGACGCTTATTGTAACAGGCGGTTTCGTTCACGAACCCCCGGTTGTTCGCACGTTCGACGTTGATAAACTCGGACAGCGCAAAGCCGTCAAAGTTGACCGCGGCGCGGAAAACGGCAGAACGCTCGTCGGAAGCGGTCAGTGTCTTATGGACGAAACGGTTTTAATCGTTGATCCGGAAACCCGCATGACCTGCAAACAGGATCAAATCGGCGAAATCTGGGTCAAAAGCCCGTCTTGCGCTCAGGGCTATCTCAATAAACCGGAACTGTCCAAAGAGATCTTCCAGGCGGAGACGGCGGACACTCACGACAAACCGTACATGCGAACCGGCGACCTCGGCTTTTTGGACGAAGGCGAGTTGTTCGTTTCCGGACGTCTGAAAGACCTCATTATTCTTCACGGCGTCAATATTTATCCGCAGGACGTTGAAACGACCAGCGCTCACAGTCATCCGGAACTTTGTGACGAATGCGCGCTGTTTATCGTCAATGAAAACGGCAAAGAACGCCTCGTACTTCTTCAGGAAGTCGAACGGCGTCACGAAGCGTCGGACGAAGAACTTTTCGCCGCCATTCGCAAGGCGATTTCCAACGAACACGAACTGCCAATCGACGTTATCATTTTGATGAAACAGCGAGGCATTCCCAAGACGTCCAGCGGCAAGATTCAGCGTCACGCCTGCCGTCAGGAGTATCTGGACGGAACACTGGCGGAACTTAACCGCTGGGACGCCGCCGTTGACGGGCTGGGAATGGAAGTTCCGAAAAAAGCTCCGAAAGTTACAAAAGAACGCGCGGACGACGCCTGGTCTGAAGGCGCGGAAACGACCGAAACCGCAACGTCTGCTGCGCCGGCTGTCAGCAAGCCGGTTCCAAAACCGATTAAAGAACACCCGCTGGTTCAAAAGCAGGAAGACATCGCCGCACAAATCGACGCCAACGATACAAAACGCGTTGCGGAAATCGTTCTCATGCAGGTCAAGGCGATCGCTCGCGAACGCGCCGAATACCTCACCATGGAAACCCCGATTACCGAAATCGGCCTGGATTCCTTGGAACGAATGGAAATTCTCGCCAGTCTGGAAGAGACTTTCGGCGGTCGGTTCCCGGAAGAGGAACTCCAAAACCTCATCACCGCCAACGACGTCGTTCAGGCGATTAAAAAGTACATGGGTTCCCGTCCGCGGCAGCGCGTCCATACGGACCTGGACAAGATTCCGGAATCCGCCTGGAACATCAGCCAGTGGCCCGAAGTCAAAAAGCTCAAGCAGAGCTTTGAGATTCAAAACACAACCGGCATGAGAAACCCGTACTTCACCGTTCATCAGGGTATCATCAACAATAAAACCCACATCGACGGCAAAGAGTACATCAGCTTCTCCAGCTACAACTACATCGGCACGTCAGGCGATCCGGAAGTCGTCAAAGCGGTTCAAGACGCCGTCGCAGAATACGGCTCCAGCGTTTCCGCCAGCCGACTCGTTTCCGGTCAGAAACCGATTCACATCGAACTGGAAAAAGAGATTACCGACTTTATCGGAACCGACGACACGGTTGTCATGCTCGGCGGGCACGCGACCAACGAAACAGTTATCGGGCACCTGCTCAAGCCGGGCGACCTGATTCTTCACGACGCGCTGGATCACAACAGCATCCTTCAGGGCGCAATCCTGTCCGGCGCGCGCCGACGTCCGTTCCAGCACAACAACTGGAAGATGGCGGAAGACCTGTTGTCACGCTACCGCGGGGAATACAATCGCGTTCTGATTGTCGTCGAAGGCGTTTACAGCATGGACGGCGACATCGCCCCGATTCCGGAACTGATTGAGATTAAAAAGAAGTACAAAGCGCTGCTGATGATTGACGAAGCGCACTCGATGGGTACGATGGGTCCTCACGGCGGCGGCATGAGAGATTACTTCAACCTCAATCCGGCAGACGTCGACGTCTGGATGGGAACGCTGAGTAAATCCTTCGGCGCTGCTGGCGGATACATTTCCGGCTCGTCCGACTTGATTACGTATCTGCGTTACACCGCGCCGGGCTTCGTGTTCTCCGCCGGCATCACGCCGCCCAACGCCGCGGCTGCGCTGGCTGCTCTGCGACTGCTCAAAAAGGAACCGCAGCGCGTTGCCAAACTGCACCACAACGCCGACCGATTCCTCAACAAAGCCAAATCGTTCCATCTCAACACTGGAACCAGCGGCGGAACGCCTGTCGTCCCGGTTATTTTGGGCAACTCGGTTCACGCATTGAAACTGTCCAACGCGATGTTCAAACGGGGCATCAACGTTCAGCCGATTATGTACCCGGCGGTTGAAGAAAGCGCGGCGCGACTGCGATTCTTCATCACGTCAGACCACACCGACGAAGACCTCGATTACACGATTGACGTCATGGTCGAAGAACTCCGGAAAATCGACCCCGGCTACATCCGCGCCTAACGATTGAACTTCGGCTCTCGACATTCAATTCAGAATAAACAGACGGTTTGCTTCCCGCAGACCGTCTGTTGTTTTATGGACGCTAACAGGGATTGAGAAAACAGAAGTTTACGCCGTTAGGCTTTTTTTCCTCATTGCTTTAGCTGTGAGGAAAAACAATAATATATATCGTAGCCCACGCCTTTAGGCGTTCGTTCCTCACAGCTTTAGCTGTGAGATTAAAAATAATAAAAAAACGTAGCCCATGCCTTTAGGCGTGGGTTCAGGGATAACGAAGAATAAATTGTAATGAATTTTCCTTCGTAGCCCACGCCTTTAGGCGTGGGAGCAGGGATAGCAAAGGATATATTTTTAAACGCGCAAATCCCTAATCCCTCCCGCGCCCCATGGGGGCGCGGGAGGGATTAGGGGGGCAAGCTTTTTGGGGAGCGTATTCATCTAATCCCCCAGATAAATCTGGGGGCT
>JAZMZV010000271.1:0-5484 GCA_045586185.1 Thermoguttaceae bacterium
GGTTGAAAACCGCCGGTTATAGAAATGCAACCCCTTCCGGGGTTAGAATGAAGCGGCAGGGGACTGCCGCGAGCCGGGGTTTGGGCAGGCATTTCTGCGTCAATGTTCTTTTCTTGTATCGGCAACGTAGCCCGAGGACGGGCTACATCCAAGGGAGGTTTTCCGCTTCGTCGGTTTGGTATGCACGAATCGAACAAAGCGTAACTACGTTCGCTGCGCGAACTCCGTTACCGCCTTCCATTTCTTTGCGATCTTTGCGTTCTTTGCGGCTAAAAATTTCCCCGGGGGAGTTGACATTTGATAATCTTTTTCGGATAATAGCAGTAGTTTCAAAATTCTCGCAACTCGCAACTTTAAAAACCATGAAACACTCCCTACTATTATCGGCGGCAATTGTTATTGCCATGTTTACGTCCGCGCAGGCGGATTGCTATCAGAACGCGGAAGGATTTAACGACGGCTGGTCGTTCGCCCGGGTTGTATCAGGACAGGAACGGAAGAAAGCCGCGTTTAATCTGGAGTCTCCAGACCGATTCCAGGTTGGAGACGATTTGATTCCTGAACCGCTTGAGGAGTCCGCCCCCGTTCGCGTGCCGCACGACTGGGCGATTTCCGGTCCGTTCGATACGAATCCTGAGACGTGGGGCGGGCAGGGGAAACTGCCGTGGCGCGGCGTGGGCTGGTATTCCAAAACGTGGCGCTGCGACAACCCGGCAGGCAGGACGTTTGTTCTCGATTTCGGCGGCTGTATGGCGTTTCCGGAAGTCTACGTCAACGGAAAGTACGCCGGCGGCTGGGACTACGGATACATGAGCTTTCAGGTCGATATAACCCCGTTTGTTCAGCTCGGCGACAACCTCATTCAGGTTCGCTGCGACACCAGGCCGCACCGTTCACGCTGGTATCCCGGCGCGGGCATTTACAGACCGGTTCAGCTTTTAACGTACACGTCCCCCGTCCGGTTCAAGCCGGGCGACGTTACGATTACAACGCCAAAAGCGTCTGCGGATCAGGCGGAAGTCGTTGTTACTGCAACGATCGACGTATCCGCAGTCAAAGAGCCGAACTCGCTCAAAGCGGTTGTAACGCTCAAAGACCCAACTGGCAAGGCTGTTGCTCAAAAAGAAGCCGCTCTCAACGCCGCCGGCGCGTTTGAATGTACGTTTACCGTAGACAACCCGCAGCGGTGGGACGTTGTCAGTCCGAATCTGTATACTGCAGAGTTGCGAGTTGAAAAACTACTGCCTACAGCCTCTTGCCTACTGCCTTATTTAGACTGCATCTCCATTCCGTTTGGAATCCGGGAGATTAAATGGACGGCAGACGACGGCTTTCATCTCAACGGACGCCGGATTCAGCTTTACGGCGTCGACCTGCACCACGATCAGGGCGTTATGGGCGCGGCGGCTCACCCGACGGCGATTGAACGTCAGCTGAAGATCATGAAAGACATGGGCGTCAACGCGATTCGCACGTCGCACAACCCGCCGTCCAAGGAGTTTCTTGACGCCTGTGACAGACTCGGGTTTATCGTCTGGAACGAGCTGTTCGACAAGTGGGACGGAACCGCCGGGCTGACGAGTCAGTCTTATTTCGACGCCTTTATGGAACGCCAGGTTCGACAGTTTGTCAACCGTGACAAGAACCACCCATGCGTTTGCGTCTGGTCGATTGGAAACGAAATCGCCGATATTGAACGGAACGTCAAGGGCGTGTCCAACCCGAATCTCGACGCCCCGCGCCGGGTCAAATGGGCGGCGGACTGTTTCCGAAAATGCGATTCCACCCGGCTTGTCGCGATGGGCTGTTTTATGGACGGCGCGTGCCGACCGGACAACCGCGTTCTGGAATCGCTCAATATAACCGGCTGGAATTACGGGGGAAAGTACGCCACGGCGCGCGAGGTGTATCCCAACATGCCGCTGGTCTATTCCGAGTCCGCCTCGGCAGTGTCGTCACGCGGGTATTATGAACTTGTCCCGCCGACGTCGTCTTATCCGAACTGGCGCCATCCGACCCGGAAAGACGACTACAATTCCAAAACGCTGCAGGTGGACGGCTACGATTTGATTTCTGCCAACGGTCCGCGCGACATTCCCGACGTCGATTTCGACCGCATGGAACGCGACCGCTACGTTGCCGGCGAGTTCGTCTGGACGGGGTTCGACTACATCGGCGAACCGACTCCTTTTGACCGTCAGGCGAAATCCAGCTACTTCGGAATCGTCGACCTGGCGGGAATTCCCAAAGACCGATTCTATCTGTATCGCAGTTACTGGCGCCCGGACGCGACAACCGTTCATATATTACCCCACTGGAATTGGAGTGGGGATGTTGTCGGCGATTCTCGACCCGCAGACGGCAAACAGAAAATCGTCCCGGTTTACGTGTATTCAAACGCGGACTGCGTGGAGCTGTTTCTCAATGGGAAATCGCTGGGATTGCTGTTCAAGGCGAATACTTTGCTTAAACCGGTGAATTTAGCGGCGGCGCAGGGGTGCGAGTATTCTGCAAGTACGGAAGAAGGAAAAGACGAAGTCGGCAAAAAGAAAGGGAAAAACAACTTCGCCTCGAAAGCCTTTGACGACCGTAGCGCCACCCGCTGGTGCGCGACGGATAATTCCGGCAACCAATGGCTTCAGGTCACACGGAAGAATGTTGACGACCAGGTTCGTTCTGTAACCGTTCATTTTGAAAACTCCGTCGATTGCTACGCGTTTAAGATTCAGGCGTCTGACGACGGCGAGTACTGGTCGGACGTTTACGTCTCGAAGTTTTCCGGAACGGACTCGTCTGTGTCCGTCCCGGTCAGCGATTCGCTGAGCAAGAGCCGGTTTTTCCGCGTCTGGTTTGACGAAACGCGAGAGGGACGCTGGGCGTCGATTTGCGAGTTTAATCTGTCAAGTCTGCCGCCGCTCGACATCCCGGGATACTACGCTGTGATTGACAAGTACCGGTTCCGCTGGGAGAACGTCCCGTACGAGCCGGGAACGCTGGAAGCGGTTGCGTATAAATTTGCTGAACCTAAAGAAAACGAACGGAATTATATTCCAAAGTCCAGCATGTTCACGAAGGACGACCTTTACGAAAACCTGAAGGAAATCGGACGTCAGACGGTTAAAACCGCCGGCGCGCCCGCCGTTCTCCGTTTGACTTTGGAACCGAATCCGTTTATCGGCAAGCCCGGATTCCGTTCAGACGACGATCTGGCGTACATCCTTGTTGAGTCCGTTGATAAAGACGGGACGCTCTGTCCGCTGGACAACAGAACGATTCGCGTTACAGTTGAAGGGTCAGCTGAACTGGCGGGCATCTGCAACGGCGACTCCATGGGCATGGACTCGTTCACCGACGCAACGCATCCGCTGTTTTACGGCAAAGCGATCGTTGCGATTCGTTCCAAGCCCGGCTCCGACCCCGTCCGCGTTACCGTGGAATCGGAAGGAGTAGAGCAGGGCGTTGTTACAATTAGTAATTAGCAAGCGGCGCCGCTCAGGTTAAGCGCGGGTCAGTCCGGACACGGATTTTACGGATTAGACGGATTTTCGCCGATTGGTTGATGAAATGAAAGGCGGTAACGGAATGAGCGAAGCGAATGAAGTTACGCTTTGAACCGCTCACGCACACGGATGAGCCGGCACGCGGCAGTCCCCTGCCGCAAAAGAAGCCTCACGCAAAGTTCGCGAAGTCCGCAAAGAAATGGAAGGCGGTAATGAAGCGAGCGGAATTACGCAGTTCGCCGAAGGCGAACCAAAAAGATTGAAGCGTTCATAACAAATTAACGTAGCCGATAATCTTTCTGGATCGCGGACTGAAGTCCGCCGAAGATTTTTTAAGCTGCAAAGATCGCAAAGAAATTTTTAAAACTTCGCGAACATCCTCCGCGGCTCCGCATCTCCGCGTGAGGTTTTTCGGGCGCTCCTTACCGCCTTTCGTCGCTTGCGATTTCCTTATACAACCCTTGAAAAAAACTTCCCCAAAGGCGTCCCATGATTAACCATAAACTCATATTGAATGCGTTCCTGATTGTTTTAATCGGCTTTTCCGGCTGCAATAAAACAGAGAACGCCGCCTGTCAGACGACGAATGAGACTGCAGACAATTCCGCCAATCAGATTGCCGATGACGAAGATATTGACAATTCTGATTTTCAGCCGATATTGCCAAAAGAATATTATTACTATTCTTTTGAAAGCCGTATTGTTGAAAAGTTTGAAGACATGTTCAAAACCGGCGAGTTCTATTATTCATATCAATCTTATTCTGCCGGCGCCAACGTCCTTCACTACGCAGCGTTTACCGGCAATCTGGAACGGGTTAAACTTCTTTTAGAGAAAGGCGCAGACGTCAGCAAAAAAGACAAAGAAGAACGAACCGCCTTGCATTACGCCGCTCAAAGCGGGAATTTGGAACTGGTTCAGTGGCTGGCAAAGCAGCAGGGATTGGACGTTCACGCGCATGACAAATATGGCAATTCAACTGTGCATTACGCCGTTCAAAGCGGGAATTTGAAACTGGTTCGCTGGCTTATCAAACAGGGGGTGGATATTAATGAAGGTCTCGGTTTTTATACTGTAGCCAAAAGCGGAAATTCGGATTATATTCGACGCCTGATGAAACTTGGATTGGACGTTAAAGACGCTCGGCATTTGTGCGCCGCAGCCGGCAGCGGACAATTAAAGGTTGTTCAATTTCTCGTTGAACAGGGCGCGGACGTTAACGCGAGAGATGAACAGGGAAATACAGCCTTGCATAACGCCGCTTCAAGCTGGAATCTGGAAATGACGCGATGGCTGGTTGACCACGGCGCGGACGTCAAAGCTGTAAATAATTCAGGAAAAACAGTCTTGCACAGTTCTGTTCCGATGTGTGATATAGACGACTGGAGTTCGGATTTGGTGAAGTGGCTGGTGGAACAAGGCGCAGACGTCAATGCAAAAGACAAACGGGGTATGACCGTCTTGGGGCGTTTTGTCGAACAAAACGAGTGGGATATTGTTCAATGGCTGGTGGAACGCGGCGCCGACGTCAATGTAACAGACAGTCAAGGACGTCATGTTATGATTCATGTTGCTGAATCAAACCTGAATCTGTTTAAATTGTTTGCAGAACATGGCGCAGACTTCAATGTAACAGATGTAACAGACGACCAAAAAATTTCGCTTTTGCGTTACGCCGTCCAAAGAGCTAATCTGGAAACGTTTCGATATTTGTTGGAACATGGCGCAGACGTCTATGTAACAGACGACCAAAAAATTTCGCTTTTGCGTTTAGCCGTCCAAAGCGCTAATCTGGAAACGATTCGATATTTGGTGGAACATGGCGCAGACGTCAACGCGAAAGACGACAGGGAAGTTCCGGTTTTGTATTATCTTGTCAATTCCGGGAGCGCTGACCAAAGCCGGAAACTGGAAGCGGTTAAATATCTGGTCGACCACGGCGCAAACGTCAATGATAAAGACAGATACGGAAGAAACTGGACTC
>JAZMZV010000272.1:0-1705 GCA_045586185.1 Thermoguttaceae bacterium
TTCTCCGTTGTCCTTGCTGCTGTTCTTGTCGAGCTTTGAAATTCTGTCGGGCTTCACAATAAAAACGTCGTCGCCCGCGCTGAACACGTCCAAAACTTCCGAATTGAACTGCCGCTTGAACCACGACTTCAAAACCGTATCGAAAACCATAACGACGCCCTCGCGTCCGATACACCACACTTGATTGAGCGGCGCAACGAATTTGACGGGCGCACCCTTAGGCAACTTGCGAATCTCGCACTTAACCAATGACGCAAGGTCTTCCGGCTTGACGTTGCCGTAATAGGTTTGCTGAATCAAATGCGCCTCATCACCGCCCAGGACGAACACATCATCTCCGACCGCGCTGTAACTTCGCCTACCGTTGCACAAGATATTCTTCGCCACTTCCACGACCGACCAGCGCGGGTATTCCTCAACCAACCTGTAGCAGATTTTGTTCGCCTTGAGAATCAAAATGTTGTTCGACAGCGGGACAATGCCCGTAAAGCTTGAGCCGTCCTTGTAGCCCGCCTCCACGAACTTTGACGCGCTCTCGACGTTTGAATCCTCGCGCCAATTATTTTCATCGCCAACGCCGCTATATCGAATCGTTGAGCCGTGAGAAATGCCGACGCGTCCTGCGCGAGTAAAAACATCATCGGCGGGCGGAGAGTTAATCAGCACGAGCCTTGAGCCGTTGAAGTATTGGAGCTTGCCGCCGCTTGCGATTAGAACGCCGCATTCCCACAAACAATATTTAGGATACAGGTTGCCCGCCAACTTGCCGAGTGATTCTCTGCCGATATGCCCGTCGAAGTCTGCAAGGTAAATCTGCCTGTCCGTCTTGACGACCAGAATCACGCCGTTAATCAAGTCGTAAATCGCCGCGTAAATTTCGGGCGTCTGCAGAATGTCAACGGTGCCGGCAACCGTCCGCAGTTTGGCGTTGTCGTGGTCAACCTCCATGTTCAAAACGTCCGCAAGCTGATTCTCGCCGATATCCTCCGCGCTCATCGAAGTGTTGAGCCCGCCCGTGAAGTCGCCCTTGAGAATCGCACGCTGATTTTCCCCGTGCTTACTTATCAATCGCATACAGCCGCCACGTCCTTAAATAGATTTTGTTCCCGCTCCGCCTCTGCTTGGGTTATTCTTTCGCACGCCACATCATAAAATTTCTTTTCCGTTTCAAAGCCTATGAAGTCTCTGCCCGTATTCACGCAAGCAACGCCGGTACTGCCACTCCCCATTGTGGCGTCTAATACCAGCTCGCCTTCGTTCGTGTATGTCCGAATCAGATATTCCAGCAAGTCAACGGGTTTTTGCGTCGGATGATAGCGCGGCTCATATCCCATAGTTGACCTAAAATAAATTACATCGCGAGGATAGCGTTTCCCGTCTGAACTACCGCTAATAAATTTTTCGCGAATTGGTTGGTACACAGAATGCGTTGGCTCAAATGCCATTCGTTTATATGGTTTGCCTTGGTGATATTGCGGGTTGTAAGTCGGCAACTTCTGATAAAAAACCAAAATAGTTTCATGACAACGCATGGGCATTCGCTTTGCATTAAGAAAACCAACCCCTAAAGACTTTTCCCAAATAATGTCGTAGCGAAACATTTTGCGGTTAGACTGAATTAAATCGCTCCCGAATGGCATTTGACTAAACAGCACGATAGCGGCATTACCTTTGGTCACTCGCTTGAATTGTTCCCACATCGCCG
>JAZMZV010000273.1:0-47873 GCA_045586185.1 Thermoguttaceae bacterium
TTTTGGAAAGGGGAGTTTGAGGGGAAGAACCTTTTTTTCAAAAAAGGTTTTCCCCTCATAATTAAACTTGAAAAAACTTCCCTAAAAGAGAGCCAGCTTGCTGACGAGCGAAAGTTTTTTCAAGCGAGCGAAGCTCGCCAAATTGTTAGCCACGCACAGGTTGGTCCTATTCGCGGGCGTGTCGCTCGTCGTATCCTCCCCGCCCCGCTCAAAACCATTTACGTAGCCGAATACCTTTCTGCATCGCGGACGTAAGTCCGCAAAAGAAAAATGCTTGACGGCGCAGCCGTCAAGAAGGACTCCGGGGACGGAGTCCATCCGTGAAGGTTTTCGGCTTCGTCGTTTTGATATGCACACATCGAACTTTTCATTCGCCTAACGGCGAATGCGTAATTCCGTTCGTTTCAGCGCTCCGTGGGTTGAAACCCACGACTACTGATATTGAACCGCTATACGGTTCTCGCGGAAGATTAATATTCTTTTCCATTACCGTCTTCCATTAATCGAAACATTCGCTAAATTTCCGGACGGGTTATTGACCTAACGCAACGGAAGCCCACGTCACTGCCCCGGTATTCCGGATAGTTGCAGTAACGAAACGCTGACCGACAGAGTCCGGCGTCGCTGTCCCAGCAACCGCCGCGGTTGACGCGGGTGGAGCCATTCGAAGGTCCAGCCGGATCTGTTACACTCCCGCTTGGATAATCATTGTTCCAATAATCAGTACACCATTCCCACACGTTACCGTGCATGTCAAACAAGCCCCAAGCATTAGCTTCGTAACAGCCAACTGGCGTTGTCTTTCCAAAATATTTTCCTTTGGTTGTAGTCCCGAATGGATAATTGCCATTGCAGTTCGCCTTATCTCCATTCAAAGCGTTTCCCCAAAAATACGCACTCGTACTGTCCGCTCGGCACGCATATTCCCATTGTGCTTCCGTGGGAAGCTGGAATCCTGTTTTCTTGCAAAATTCCTGACAATCGTTCCATGAAATGTTCTCAACCGGCAAATCGTCGCCTTTGAAGGAACTCGGATTGGTTCTCATAACCGCTTTCCACTGCTTTTGCGTTACCTCCGTTTCCATCATCCAGAAACCTTTGGTTAGCGTTACTTGATGCTGAGCGTCATCTTCATACCCCGTTTTGAACGTGCCCGACGGGCACCATCGAAAAGCAAACACGACGCCGTAGACGGTTATGGTTCTTTTCTCACCAGCTTTTGTACCGGGCGAGTCCAAAGAGGAATTCTGAACAGGCGCAAGTGTCTGAACCAAAATCAGCGTTCCCGAAATCAGCAATAACCCCAAAACAGACGCTATTAACACTCTCTTCATATAATTCTCCTGTGCTAACAATTAACTTTTTTGTTATTGTACAAGATTGCAAAGGAGAAAGCAAGACAGCAGAATGGATTTTTTGATAAAAAGGTTGATTTTTTGATAAAAAGGTTGCCAGAGGGTTAAACTCCGCAGCTAAACATATTCTACCGCTATGCGGTTGTTAAGAAAGTGTAACTACGTTCGCTTCGCTCACACCCACGGGTTTACACCCGTGGCTCGCCTAAACGTAACAACGCTCCCGAGGGTCGCTCCGTTACCGCCTTTCATTTTCCGTGAGTTTCAACCACGGCTAGAAACATTCAACCGCTACGCGGTTGTGCGGCAGGGGACTGGCGCGAGCCGGACTCAACGGAATTGTCTCCGGGACGTTGATCCATTGGCAGGCGGGGACGCCTGCGGTCGACGAGGACGTCGACCCTCCGAAACGCAAGCGGCTTCTATCCCGCAAAATTCGCTCTCGACTTTCAATTTTCAACATTGTTGATTTTTGTAAATTATATCCCTTGCAATTCAATTTCTAATCGGGTACAATTACTTACATAAAGGGGACTATGTTATATCCCTAAATCGTGAGAATTTTTTGTGAGACGCTTTGCGTTTTCTCGCAACTCGCCTCTCACTACTCCCTACACACTCAACCACTTACTAAATTCCTATTATGAAACGAAGAGATTTTGTTAAGTTCCTGACCGCCGCCGGCGTCAGTTCCCCGTTTTTAGTTCCCTCTTCCTGCCTCGGAAACGAAGAAAAGGCAGCGGCTTCCGAACGCGTTCTGGTTGGCGCCATCGGCGTTGGCGGACGCGGCGGGCAGGTGTTCCGCAGCGTGCTGGGCTGTTCCAACGCTCAGGTGGTTGCAGTCGCGGACTGCTTCAAAAGCCGTCGGGAACGCTCTGCAAAGGTCTGCGGCGGGAAAGCGTATTTTGACTTCCAGGACATTCTGGCGGATGAGTCTATTGACGCCGTTACCGTCTGCACGCCTGACCACTGGCACGTCCCGATTGCTCTTTACGCTGCCCGGGCGAAGAAATCCTGCTACGTCGAAAAGCCGCTCGGCTTGACGCTGCAGCAGGTTCTGTCCTGCGAAAAGGTCTTTGCGGAAAACAAGGTTCATTTCCAGTACGGAACGCAGCAGAGATCTCAGACCAACTGTCTTATCGGCTGCGAAATGGTTCGTCAGGGAAGAATCGGCAAAATCAAGGAGATTGAAGTGTATTCTCCCAACGGCGGAACGGGCGGGAACCCGACCCCTTGCCCGATTCCGGAAGATTTGGGCGAAGACGGGTACGATCGCTGGCTCGGTCCGGCTCCGAAAGTTCCGTACTGCGCCGACCGCTGCCGCCCCAACGGGACGTACTGGATTTACGATCAGTCTATCGGCTACCTCGGCGGCTGGGGCGCTCACCCGCTTGACATCATGGTTTGGGGAAGCGACGCGGACCTTTCCGGCTTGGTTACCGTTGAGGGTACTGGTAAAATTGGCGGACCGTTGTATAATACCGTTTACGACTGGGACATGAACATCATGCTCGGCGACGTCAAAGTCCGGTTCATTGCCACGAATCGAGACTCGACCAAGTTCATCGGCGAAAACGGCGACTGGATCGACGTCTACCGCCACGGTCTGAAAGCGAGTTCGCCTGACCTGATTGCCAATCCGGACTTGAAGAACGCGATTCTGACCGTCAGTACAAACCACGCCCAGAACTTTGTCGACGCCGTTCGATTCGACCGGACTCCGGTTTCCTGTCTCAAAGACGCCGTCCGAAGCGATACGATTTCGCACCTGTGCGACATCGCCGTCCGAACGCAGAGCAAAGTCGTCTGGGATCCGAAAAAACGGGAACTGGTCAACCCGACGCCGGAACAAACGGCTATGGTTTCGCGTCCAATGAGAGAGCCGTGGACGCTGTAGAATTAGTTGCGAGTGGCGAGTAGCGAGAAACGCTACGCGCCTCAATAAATCATCTCGCAACTCGTAACTCGCAACTCGCAACTCAAGAGGCAACCCTATGAACATTAAATCATTTTTGGAAAAGAAGAAAAGCGGCGAGCCGCTTACCATGCTCACCGCTTACGATTACATTCAGACTCTTTGGTGCTGCGCGGCGGGCATCGACTCGATTCTCGTCGGCGATTCCCTCGGGAACGTCGTACAGGGCAAAGGGACGACGCTGAACGTTTCTCTTGACGAAATGATTTATCATACGGAAATTGTCGCGAGAATCGCCCGACAGAAATGCGACGAGAAATCCCGCCCGGTTATCGTTGCCGACATGCCGTTTCCGTTTGGTCATACCGGCATAGAGGTTGCCGTCGCTCAGGCGGCGCGAGTTATTAAAGACACCGGCTGCGACGCCGTCAAGGTGGAAACCAGCTGGGAGGACGCCTCACTGGTCAGCGCTCTGGTCAAGGCGGGGATCCCGGTTATGGCGCATATCGGTCTGCGACCCCAACAAATTCTCAACCTGGGCAAATTCTCCATTCAAAAGGCGGAAAAAGCTCTGCTCAAAGACGCTGAGGCGGTTACCGACGCCGGCGCGTTTTCCGTCGTTCTGGAATGCGTCGAAGCAGACTTGGCAGGGAAGATTACCCGTCAAGTCGCCATTCCGACTATTGGAATCGGCTCCGGCGCCGGCTGCGACGGTCAGATTCTGGTTATTACCGACGTGCTGGGCATGAATCCGGAATTCGTCCCGAAACACGCCCGGGAATACGCCCATCTGGCTCAAACGGCAATTGACGCCATAAAAGAATACGTCTCAGACGTCAAAGAGCGAAAATTCCCGTAAGTGCATAGTGCATAGTGCATAGTACTTAGTGCATAGTGCGTAGTGCATAGTGTTTAGCGCTTGAACGGCTTGCGTTTTGGGGCGCGAGCCGTCCGATTTTGCTTATAGCGCCAAAATTTCTTGAAATTTTCTGATTTTCTGCAATTATTTTGCCTTGAGCGTTGTTCTAATAGTATAATGATAGCAATGGGGCGGTAAATCCAAGCCGATATGACAGATTTAGAGGCGAAAAACGAGCAGATAACGACGTGGACAGCCCAATACGGCGGTCTGGTTCGCGGGTACCTGATGAGCATGGTTCGTCGCGCCGACGTGGCGGACGACTTGTCTCAAGAGGTGTTTCTGCGCGCCTGGAAAGGTCTGGATTTGTATGCTGAACAGGGCGAAGCGAAGGCGTATTTGATGAAAATCGCCTATCGGGTCGTCTGTAACGCCAAACGGCGCAGGTCTATGGAAGTCAACGTTGACGACGAAACCTGGACTGCAGTTGAACCGGTCGACGCCAAAGCCGACCCCGCTCGAAACGTTCATCAAACCGAACTCAACGCGACGTTGAGCGCTGTTCTTGACCAGCTTTCCGAAGCGGAAAAGAAAGTTCTCACACTGCGTTATTTCGGTGAAATGAAGTTCAATGAAATTGCCGATTTAATAGAAATGCCGCTCAACACGGTACTCAGTCACGCTCGCCGCGGATTGGCGAGAATGCGCGACATTATGCAGAAGAGTAGCGAGTAGCGAGTGGCGAGTAACGAGAAGATTTTGTGAGGCGCTTGCGTTTTCTCGCAACTCGCAACTCGTCTCTCGCAACTCCTCCACCCAAAATACATGCACCATGATTAACCCTGATGATTCTCCTGTCGAATTGACTCAACAGCAGCTGGAATGGGCAACTCAAAAGCCCTCTGGTCAGCCATGCCCCGGCGACGCATCCGAAAGCCAGATGACGGAGCTGGAGTCGCTGGAACAGACTTGGGAATGGTTTGGTTCGCTGATAGAAAACGCAAAAGACGAAGACTATCTGCCAGCCAGCGCCAATTCCAAGCCATCGCCCGCCGTTCAACCTGCGATTGAGCAGAAACCCCGCCGTTCCCGGCTTTCCTACTATTTAGCGCTCGGAACGGTCAGCGCCGCGCTGTTGCTCGTCTGCGGATTCTGGTCGCTGCGTCTGTTTGATTCCTCGTCTACAATTACAAATAATCAAACAACCAACCAGATTGCAAAAAATTCAAACGTTACAGATACAAACGCTGAAGTTCCAACCGTTGCGCCATCGACGGAACCGGAACAGCCTCAAACGACCGTTGCTGCGGCGGAACCGACTGTTACAGACGACGAATTCGCCTGGGACGAAGACGACGCCTACGATACGCAGCTGACGTCGTTGTCAAATTCCATTCTCAGCGCGGAATCCGGCGACCGCTGGGAACTGTCCGCCATGGCGGAATATACAACCGTCGGATACGAGATGTCGCAGATTAACGAATTGGACAACTTTTAAGTTGCGAGAGACGAGTTGCGAGTTGCGAGAAAACGCAAGCGCTGCACATAATCCTCTCGCCACTCGTTACTCGCAACTCGCAACTAACAATTGGAGATTATATCATGAAAACAAAACCTTTTTTGACGCTGTCGATTGTAACAGCTTCGTTTTTTGCATTGACTCTTTTAGTCAGTTCCGTTTCAAACGCTCAAGAAAACGCTCCTGAAGACGCCGCCGTCGCGGCGGAAGAAACGGCGGACGACGTTTCCTGGGACGACAACGCAGGACCCGGACCGAAACGTTTTGGCGATCGTCCTGAAGGTCGTCCGCCGATGCGAGGGGACAGACCTCAAATGCGTCCTCTCAGAGATGGCGATCGCCCCGCCATGGATCGTCCGCCGATGCGAGGGGACAGACCGCAAATGCGTCCTCCCAGAGAAGGCGATCGCCCCGCTATGGATCGTCCGCCAATGCCCGGTTCTCGGGAAGGATTTAGACAGCCGGATTTCGGACGTCCGGAAGGACCGAATCATGGCAATATGATGCTGCCGCCTCCGCCGGCAGGTCCGTTCCAGAATTGGGATCAGATGGAAAAGTCCGATCCGGAATTTTTCAAGCTGCTTAAACAGGACGCGGAACTGGAACTCACTACGCGTCAGTTGACAATGCAGTTTCGTCAAACGACTGACGAAAACGCCAAAGCGGAACTCGGCGCCCAGCTGGCGGAAACGGTCGCCAAACATTTTGACGTCCGACAGAAACGACGCGCCTTAGAGCTGGAACGTCTGGAAAAAGAACTCAATCGCATGAAGAATCTGTTTGAAAAGCGCAACGATTCCCGTGACAAAATTATCGAACAGCGTCTGAAGGAGCTGAAGGGAGAAGAAGAATCTTTGTTCTAGTAAATGAAAGGCGGTAACGAAGTGAGCGAAGCGAACGAAGTTACGCTTAAAAAGCTTGTTCGCCTGACGGCGTAAGCGTAACTGCGCTCCCGATAGTCGCTCCGTTACCGCCTTTCAATCACTCCTAACTCCTTGTTCCGTTCCCCGTCTCTCAAACTCCGCTTCTAAATCAAGGAGAATACCGGAAGAATCTGAACACCAGTCCGGCGCGACAAGATACGGCGCCGGAACGGACGCGGAAATCCGGTCGATTACGACGTTTTCCGGCATGCGTTCGATGAAATCCGCCGCCCAGGAAATGTACTCTTTCCGAGTCGGGAGCGTAAACAGACCGCTTTTGTACCACTGTTCTAAAACGGTATTTCGGGCGATATAAATGTTATGAATCTTAACTGCGTCGATGGGAGTTTGAGCCAGACGGTCAGCCGTCTGGTTCATCATCTCCGGCGTCTCGCCGGGCAATCCCAAAATGATATGCGTTCCGATGTGCAGTTTGTCAACGCGTTTCGCCCGGTCTATCGCGTCCAGAGCGCAGGCGGAATCGTGCCCGCGATTGATAATCTCAAGCGTTGAATCGTGAAGCGACTGCACGCCCAGTTCCAAAGACGTCCATTTTTTCTGAGCCAATTCTCCCAACGCGTTTAAAACGTCTTCCCCAACGCAGTCTGGTCTTGTTCCGATAATCAGACCAACCACTTTGGGGTGAGAAATCGCCGTTTCCCACATTGCTCTGAGCCGAGTTAAATCTCCGTACGTATTTGTGCTGGGCTGAAAATAGGCGATAAACTGCTGCGCCTTGTATCGCTTTTGAAGCTGCTCTATTCCCGTTTCAATCTGAGCGAAAATATCGCCCGCTTCAATTCTCCTCGACGGACTAAAAGCGACGGAATCGCAGAAGATGCAGCCGTGAAGTTGCGAGTTGCGAGTTGCGAGTTGCGAGAGGATTTTGTGAGGCGCTTGCGTATTTTCGCTACTCGCTACACGTTTCTCGCAACTAATTGGCGCGTCAACGCGCCAGTTCGGACACATACACCCTGCGTCTACGCTGACTTTCCAGGTAGAGCGTCCGAACAGCTGCTTGTAAAAGCAGTTTAGTCGATAGTATTTCAACCCCTGCTGTTTCCAGACAGGAACGGCGTCGTTGCTCATGTAATAAAAAAGTGGTAAGTAGTTAGTGATAAGTGGTAAGGGAAAAAAGATTAGAGTGGGAATCGCTTTGCGTCCTAACTACTAACCACTTTTAACTTACCACTTCCTCATTATACTCATAAAACATAAAAATAAAAGGGCTTCTCGTCTTGCCGGGCTTGACGTTCTTTCTACGTTCAGATATACTATTAGAGGGAATAGGAAATAGGGAGTAGGGAATAGTATTTTTAAATCCTACTGCCTACTGCCTCTTGCCTATTCCCAAACTATTCCCTATTCCCCACTCCCTATTCCCTTCCCCAGCCATGAAGTCCTCGAACCACTACGAAGCCGCCTTTGAAAGCTTTCTGCAAAGTCAGGCGATTCCGTACATGTCGACGCGCGAAACCAGGCGTTCTTTTGCAGGTCAGGAAGAATACGGCTCGCTGAAGAACATCGATTTCCTGGTTATGAACCGTTCGTCCGTCGACGCGGTTCAGCCCAGACGGCAGAGCAGGGCGCTGGAGGCGTCATCGTGGCTGATCGACATTAAAGGGCGGCGGTTCCCGTCCGGGACGGCTCATCCCCAGTACTGGCGCAACTGGGTTTCGGAAGACGATTTGCTGTCGCTGTCGCGCTGGGAAACGATTTTTGGACGCGGATTTCAAGGCTTGCTCGTTTTCGCCTACGACGTCTTGGGCGATCGCAGCCCCGTCGACCGTTCGCGTCTGTTTGAATTCCAAAATCGTTATTACGCCTTTTTAGGAATCCCGCTGTCGGTTTATTATCGTGAATGCCGACCGCTTTCTCCCCGCTGGCGGACGGTTTCCATGCCCAGCGCCAAGTTCCGACAAATGGTTGTCCCGCTGGACGAGCTGTTGTAGAACAGGGAGTAGGGAGTAGGGAATAGGGAGTAGAAAATAATTTCGCCGAAGGCGAAAGACTATTCCCTATTCCCCATTCCCTATTCCCTCAAAGGGGTCTTTACTTAAATTAGATTTCTTTGTATAATATATATTATGCAAGGTATCCCAACTGGTCCTTGGGGGACTGTCTGTCGAACGTTTAAATTGGGTGCGGCTGGTAAGCTGGCGCAGTGGGCGACGCTATTGCCTAAAATCAACGCCTTGGAAGAGGATTTGAAAGTCTTGTCCGACGGCGCGATGAGAAAGGCGAGCTTGTCGCTGCGGTATCGCGCCCGAAGCGGCGAGCCGCTCAAGGATTTGCTCGTCGAGGCGTTTGCTCTGGTTCGAGAAGCCGGGCGGAGAAAGAAAGGCATGCGCCATTACGACGTCCAGATTCTTGGCGGCATCTGTATTGCCAACAGAACGATTGTCGAAATGCAGACAGGCGAAGGTAAAACGCTGACGGCAACCGCGCCGCTGTATCTCTACGCGCTGGCGGGCAAGGGCGTTCAGCTGGCGACGGTCAACGATTACCTTGCAAAGCGTGACGCCGATTTGATGGAGCCGATTTACGAGCTGCTGGGTATGAAAGTCGGCGTGATTCAAACACAGCAGCAAACCAACGAACGGCGCGCGGCGTACGCCAAAGACATCACCTACGGGACGGCGAAAGAGTTCGGGTTCGATTTCCTTCGAGACCGTCTGCTCAAGCGCAGAATCAGCGAAGGCGAAATGGATCTCATCGGCGCCATGCTCGGCGGACCGGGTCAGAACAACGAACAGCCGGTTCAGCGCGACGCCTTTTTCTGTCTGGTCGACGAGGCGGACAGTATTCTCATCGACGAAGCCCGAACCCCTCTGATTATTTCCGCCATGCCGGGGGAAGCGGAAAAGATTGCTGTCGCAACGTATAAATGGTGCGCGGAAAACGCGCTCCAGTTTGAAGAGGACGTCGATTACGAGTACAAGCAGGAAACCAAAGAGTTGGACTTGACGCGTGAAGGGCGTCGCAAGGCGCGAATGTTGCCCAAACCGCCGGAGCTTGACACGGTCGGCATGTTCGACATCTATACAAAAATCGAGATGGCGATTAAAGTCCAGAAAGAGTTCATTCGAGACCGCCAGTACGTCGTTCGCAACGGCGAAAAAGGCGAGGAAATCGTCATCGTTGATGAGTTTACCGGGCGTCTGTCGGAAGGGCGAAAATGGCGCGAGGGCGTTCATCAGGCGGTCGAAGCCAAAGAGGGCGTGGAAATCACCGTCGACACCGGTCAGGCGGCGCGAATCACTGTTCAGGACTTCTTCCTTCGTTACGAACATCTGGCGGGTATGACCGGTACGGCGGCGTCGAGCGCCCGAGAGTTAAAGCGAATTTACCGCTGTAACTTTATGGCGGTTCCGACCAACAAACCGCCGCAGCGCGTCAAACTGCCGACGAGAATTTACGGCTACGAGTCCGCCAAGTGGGACGCCATTGCAGAGGAAATCGCGGAGGTTCACGCTACCGGGCGACCGATCCTGGTCGGTACGCGTTCTATCGACAAGTCGGAAACGCTGTCACAACGTCTGAAAGACAGAGGAATCGAACATCAGGTTCTCAACGCCAACCAGATCGCGGAAGAAGCGGAAATCGTCGCTCAAGCCGGGCAGAAAGGCAAAGTAACCGTTTCTACCAACATGGCAGGCCGAGGAACCGACATTCGTTTGGGAGAAGGCGTCGAAGAGTTGGGCGGGCTGTACGTCATCTGTACGGAAATGCACGATTCCGCCCGAATTGACCGCCAGCTCATCGGTCGATGCGGACGTCAGGGAGACCCCGGCGCGTATCGGCAGTACCTCGCTCTGGACGACGAACTTCTTCTAAACGGGTTAGGAAAGAACAGAGCCAAACGAATCGCCGCGAAGGGCATTGCGCTGGAAACGCTGGAAGACGAATTCCAGGAAGCGCAAAAGCTCACGGCAGAACATACGTCTGAAATCTCGCCCGACATCCCGTCTGACGCCGCACAAAAACTGGCAGCTCAGGCGCACGACGAGCAGAAGATTCGAGAAAGCAAAGCAACCCGGTTTGACAAGTACGAGTACCTGTTTATCAAGGCGCAAAAGAAAGTTGAACGCAAGCATTACAAACAGCGTAAAGCTCTGATGTACTTTGAAAAGCAGCGTAAGAAGATGCAGCGTCAAATGGGTCAAGACCCGTATTTGGATACGACAAATTAATTCGGAATTCGGAATGCGGAATTAGGAATTACGCAAAGCGTTCTTCCGTTCAATTCACGATTCCCCTCCCAACTAGCAAAGAAAGGAAATGAGTATGAAAACTATTTTATCGCTCGCAGTTTTAGCGGCAATAGCTGTTCCGTTAACGGCTATCGCCCAAACCGCTCCCGACTGGGAAAATCAGGCGGTTTTCAGAATTAACAAAGAACCGGCTCACGCGACGTTTACGCCGTATCAGTCGGTTGATTCCGCGGCGACATGCGACCCGAAAGCGTCACAGCGGCGCATTTGTCTTAACGGGACGTGGAAATTCAATATCGCTCCCAACCCCGGCAGCCGTCCGATGGATTTCTATAAAACCGATTACGACGTCTCCGGCTGGAATGACATCGCCGTTCCCGGCAACATCCAGACGGAAGGGTTTGATTACCCGATTTACGTCAATACGAGTTATCCGTTTCCTGCGAATCCCCCATACGTTCCCGGCGGCGTAAAGTCGGAATCGTACAAGGCGGGCGTTATCGAAGGCGATCAGAAAAAAGCGGCAACGTTTACCGATCGCAGCAATTTCAACCCGATTGGGTCGTATAAGCGAACGTTTACCATTCCAGAAAGCTGGAACAAGAGCCAGGTTTTCGTCTGCTTTGACGGCGTCGGTTCAGCCGCCTACGTTTGGGTCAACGGACAGAAAGTCGGATACACTCAAGACAGCCGCACGACTGCCGAGTTCAATATCACCCCGTACGTCAAGCCGGGCGAAAACGAAATCGCCGTTGAAACGTACCGCTATTCAGACGGCAGCTATCTGGAATGTCAGGACTTCTGGCGTCTGTCCGGCATTTTCCGCGACGTTTATCTGGTTGCCAGAACTCCGGTTTTCGTTCGCGACTTCTTTGCCAAACCGACTCTGGACGAAAATTATGAAAACGGGGTCATGACAGTTGAATTCGACTTGACGAATAAAACCTCCGAAGCTCATACGGTCAACGTTCAGGCGATTCTCTACGATTCTCCCAACGTCGATTCTGCCAAACGGCTGGGCTGGAAGGGCGAAAACGTCAGCGTTCCGGCTAACGGCTCCGCTAAATTGACGCTCTCATTCCCGGTTGCCAACCCGCCCAAATGGACGGCAGAAACCCCGAATCTGTGCGCCTTGCAGATTGTTCAGTCTGACGAAAACGACCGCGTTATGGAATCGACTTGTATTAAAGTCGGTTTCCGAACGGTTGAAATTAAAAACGGTCAGCTGCTGGTCAACGGCAAAGTCGTTCACATCAAGGGCGTCAACCGTCACGAAATGGATCCGGACACCGGACATTACGTCCGCGACGATACGATGATCGAAGACATTCGATTGATGAAAACGCATAACTTCAATGCAGTTCGAACCTGCCATTATCCGGACTGCCCGCGCTGGTACGATTTGTGCGACACGTTCGGAATTTTCCTGACTGACGAAGGCAACATCGAATCTCACGGCATGGGATACGGTCCGCGCTCGCTGGCGAAAGACCCGAAGTGGGAAGCCGCTCACGTTGACCGCGACAGTTCTATGGTGCAGCGCGACAAGAACCATCCGTCTGTGATTGTCTGGTCAATGGGCAACGAAGCCGGACATGGCTGCAACTTTGTCGCCTGTTACAAGGCGATTCGTCAGCTCGACCCCAGCCGCCCGATTCACTACGAACGCGCCTGCGGAACGCCGGAAACCGACATTTACTGCCCGATGTACTCCAAACCATGGGATTGCGTCAATTACGGCAAGGGAAATCAAACCAAACCGATGATTATGTGCGAGTACGCTCACGCGATGGGCAACTCGACAGGCAACTTCGATAAATTCTGGGACGCTGCGTTCGACCCGGAAATCCCGCATTTCCAGGGCGGATACATTTGGGACTGGGTCGATCAGGGCATTCGCACAAAAGTTCCTCAAAAGCACGTTGTTGTAACAACGGGCGAATATGCCGGAAATTGTCTTCTGCGCTGCAATAGCGGCGAACCGAAGAAAACAATTGACGGCAAAGCCGCGTTCAACGGGTCGATTACAACCCTTGCAACCGATCCGAATTGCGCCAAAGCCCCGGTTGTTTTCGAGGCGACTGTCTATCCGACCGACGTTGTCGAACACGGTCCGATTGTCATGAAAGGCGACAGACAGGTTGGACTCAAACAGGCGACGGATCCAAATAATAAGTCCAAGACGCTTCAGTTCTTTATTTTCAACGGCGCGTGGAATCAGATTGACGCCCCGTTGCCGGAAAACTGGGTTGGAGCCTGGCATACCGTCAAGGGAATTTACGACGGACGGAAGATGACGCTCATCTGTGACGGGAAAGTCGTGGCTGAAAAGGAATACAACGGCGGCGTCAACCCGACCGACGCGCCGATTACTTTCGGCTCGAACTCCGATTACGCCGGACGTCTCTTCCCCGGATACATTGCCTCTGCCAGCGTAACCGTTGGCGAAAAGATTGTTGTTGCAGTTGACGCCTCCGCGCCTTACGCCGTTGAAACCAGTAATGAAAATGAAACGTACATGGCTTACGGCGGCGATTTCGGTCCGGCGGGAACGCCTTCTGACGACAACTTCTGCATGAACGGCGTTATTCGTTCTGACCGCGTTCCGCACCCGGCGATGGCTCATATTAAATACTGCCAGCAGCCCGTTAAGACAACGCTCAAGGAACTCACTGCCGACAACGTTGCGAAACTGGAAATCCTCAACCGGTACGATTTCATCGACCTGTCGAATCTGGAAATGTTCTGGACGCTCAATCCGCATAGGGGATGGACTCAGGTCGCTCTGCCCAACGCCAATCCGTTTGAAATGACGGAAGTCGAAATTGCCGTTCCGGCGAAGGCTGAAGCCGTCCCCTCCGACGGACAGTTTTTGACCGTTCAGTACCGCCTCAAGACGGATACGCCCATGGCGAAGAAGGGATCAGTCGTCGCCTGGGAACAGTTTGAACTTGTCGCTCCGCAGAAGATGGAAGTCAAGCCGTTTGCCGACGCCAAAAAGATTGTCGACGACGCGGCTGTTACGCTCACGTCCGGAGAATGCGTCTATACGTTCTCCAAAGAGACGGGATATCTGACGTCTGCCAAGTTCCGCGGCAGAGAGTTCCTCGCCTCGCCGATGAAGCCGACCTTCTGGCGCGCGCCGACCGACAACGACCGCGGCAATCAGCACCCCAACCGCTGCGCGATCTGGAAGCGAGCCGCCAACTCCTGGAAGATTGAATCTTGCGACGTCAACGGCGCAACCGTTACATTCAAAGGCGTCCTGCCGGAAGTTCAGGCGACTCTCAACGTAACCTATACGCTTACCGAAAAGGGTCAGCTTCTGGTTTCCATGGACTATAAGAAGACCGGCAATAACAAAGTTTCGGAAATGCCGCGATTCGGCATGGAACTCGCTCTCGTTCCGGGCTTTGAAAACATGGGCTGGTACGGCCGCGGCCCGGAAGAATCCTACTGTGACAAGAAGAACGGCATGAAAGTCGCCGTTTGGAGCAAGACGGTTGCTGACAACTACTTTGACTATTCCGAGCCGGGCGAAGTCGGCAACCATACCGACGTCTATCGCAGCTGGATGACTAACGGCAAAGGCGACCAGCTCAGCGTTTACGGTCAGTCCGGCTGGGACGGCGAGCCGGTGTTCGAGTTCAACGCGTTGCATTACTCGACCGCCGACTTGCAGTCTGCCAAGCACACGTATCAGCTTCCCGGCGGATACAAGGGCAGACCGGAAACGTTCGTCAACATTGACCTGCGACAGCAGGGCGTTGCCGGCGACGACTCCTGGGGCGCTCGCACTCACGTCGAGTTCACCAACACCGCGACCGAGTACAGCTTCAGCTTCGTCCTCGCGCTGGAAAACGTGTTCGTGAACAAGTAGTAGCGTATCTCTTATAGACATTTCTCCCCTTACTAAAGTTTTTAGGAAAGGGGAGTCTGAGGGGAAGAACCTTTTTTTCAAAAAAGGTTTTCCCCTCATTTTATTTCCCTTGAAAAAACTTCCCTAACAGGGAGCCAGCTTGCTGGCGACCGAAAGTTTTTTCAAGGGGCGGCGAAGTCCGCACAGAACCGCGTAGCGGTTCAATATTTCTAGCCGTGGGTGAAACCCACGGGGAAAAGAGAAAAAATAATAAACATCGTCAAACACACTTTTTCTCTCGCCCTCCAACGTGGGGGCGAAAAAAAGATACTGAAACGATTCGGAAGTAACAACAACCCCATCGTCCCGCTGGTTCGCGAACATCCTGTCCGCCGAAGAACAACTAAAAACTCCGTCACGTGAAAATTTCTAAATATTTTTCTGATTTTTTCCTAATCTACTCCCTTGAAAAATTCTCTTAAATCACTTATAATATATACAATACTAAACATTGTTACCGCCATTTATCGCATAGATTATTATGGGATGGTTTTTTAGAAAATCTTTCAAAGCCGGACCGATACGAATCAATCTTTCCAAATCGGGAATAGGGTATTCTATCGGAACAAAAGGATTTCGTATAGGCGAAGGACCCCGCGGGCGATATGTTCGAATGGGATTTGGAAATATTTATTACTATGATAAAATTGAGGATTCATCGAACAATGAATCTTCTTTAAATAATAATCATAATTCAAGTTTACAATTAACTGATGAGGTACAAATGAATTCGTTCAATACAACTATGCAGCTTGAAAATGTTGACTTGGAATTATTTACAGATGCCAATAAGATGGGGTTGGCGCAACTATTAAATAATCAATTGAGGTTCTGCTTAAATCTGGAACAACAATTTTATGAGCAGAAAAATCAAATAGACGCTCAGCGTAACGCTCAAATTGAAAAGCAAAATTTATTGTTAGCGCAGGAAAGTAAAAAATACTGGGGAATCGAAGCTTTTGTTATTGGGTTAATAATTAGTATTATATTATGTCCTTTATTATTAATTTTTGTACCATACTCAATAATTTATTATAACTATAGAAAAGAAAAGCTACAGAAAAAAGAGCAGGAAATTGAACGAAAATACAGACCGTTTTTTAACAACTTGTCTCAACGTGAGAACGAGTTAGTACAAAAATACTGGTCTGTTAAAGCATCACATCAATTGAAAATGAATTTTGATGAAAAGCAGGTAAATTTTTTAGAAAGCATTCGTAATCTGTTTTCCAGCTTAACACAAAAAGGACACTTGGTCTTATTATATCAGACGCCTTCAGCAAATTGTTTAATCCGAAATCAATATGGTATTATTAGAGAGTTGTCTTTTGGAGACGCCGTTCTTTCAAACCTTCTTTTTGACACACGAATTCCTTCAATTGTCGTTGGAAGCAGATCATTTTTATTTTTCCCACAGACTTTGATTATCGAAGAGAATCAACAATATTATCAGGTTCCTTATGACAATTTAAAAGTTCTACAGTATGCTGAAAGAGACGTTTTGAAGAATCAGCCTAATGAAGGAGATTTCGTTGTGCAAGAATTGTGGGAACATGCCAGAGTTGACGGAACTCAAGATCGGCGTTACAAAAATAATACATGCCGTTATATTATTCGATATTATGGAGTAACTTTTGTAAACAATAAACATCTGTGCATTCCATTTTATTTTTCAAATAAAGAATCTTACAATATATTTATGAGCAATTTGAATAACATTATTTCTCATAGATAACAAATCTATAATCGCTATTGTATTTGTATTCGCAGCGAACGCAAAGCTTTCAGGAAAAACCGCATACAATTGGGCGGGCGATACGCCCGCGAACCGGGCTGAACAGAGTTATTTCTTTACATAAAAAAGGCGCCCGAGACAGGCGCCATCCAGAGGAGGTTTTTGTCTTCGTCGTTTTGGTATGCACGCGCCGAATAAGCTCTCCGTTACCGCCTTTCATTTTCCGTGGGTTTCACCCACGGCTATTAAAATTGAACCGCTAACGCGGTTCTATACCCGGGAACTGACGTTCCCGGCTCGCCTAAATTACTTTGCGAACTTTGCGAACTTTGCGTGAGGTTTTTACGTTCGCTGCGCTCACACCCACGGGTTTACACCCGTGGCTCGCCTAAGCGTAACTTCGTTCGCTTCGCGAACTCCGTTACCGCCTTTCATTTCTTTGCGCTCTTTGTGTTCTTTGCGGCTAAATGAGAAAGCGACGGCAAGCCGTCGCGCTCCAAAAGATTACCCCTCTTTTGCGATCAACGCTTCGTAGTATTCGCGGCTGCGGGCCATGGCGGCGACGCCGTCGGAAACGCGGTTGTCACATTCCAGCAAGAGCCAGCCGTTGTAGTCCTGTTCGACCAGAAGCGGAATCATGTCTTCGTATGGGTATTTCGGCGTGAGCGGGTCGTGAACGTGAATCGTGGCGCCCAGCCGGGTAATAACAGACTTGAAGTTCGCGACGAAGCCCGGCGCGTTGAGGTCGCACTGGTTGCAGTTCCAGCACAGACCGACGTTCTTTTCTGTAACCTGCTCGATGATCTCTTTCATAATCGGAATGGGGGCGCAGCCGCCGTGGTTTTCCAGGCGGATTTGCTGTCCGTAGTCGGCGGCGAATTTTCCCAGCTCGTTCAGAGCCGCGGCGATTTGAGCCGTCGTTTTCTTTCGGTCAACGCCTTTGGGCAAGTCGTTCGGCTTGACTTTAACGCCGGAACCGCCGCAGTCTGCTGACAGAATAACGTACTCTTTGGCGCGTTCGATGCAATGACGAACTCGCGCCGGGTCGGTATGATGAAAATCCTCGTTCGTGCCGAACCCCACCAGCGTAATGGGCGAATCGGCAAATCGTTTTCTGACTTCCGCCCTTGCCGCTTTGTTCAGTTCCGGCTCGACGCCGTGTTTGTGCTGAACTCGCAGTTCGACGCCGCCCAATCCGGCTTTTGAGCAGTAGTCGATAATCGTCGGCAAGTCCCAGTTCGCGCCCCATAAATAGGTGCATAACCCGATTTTTATATTAGAACCCTTTTTGTGCGCGTCTGCCAGCAAGGGAGCGCCAGCCAACGCAGCGGCGCTGGCAAACGTACCGCATAAAAAACTTCGTCGAGATAAATGTGTCATGATTTCTCCAGGGATAAATGAGCTATTCGTTTCCAAATCGTCCAAAGGACGTATGCAATAATCAACCCTGTAACGGCGCCGACCATATTCTGATTGATGTCAACCGGGTCGAACGTCCGTTTGGGGACAATAATCTGAATGATTTCAAAAAACGCGGCAAAGGCGACGGCGCCCAGCCACGCCAGCCATTTGCGATTCCACAACGCCCGACGGAAAAACGCCAGCTCCCATAAAAAGCCCATGAGTATAAAAACGTTCAGATGGGAGTTCGACGCAAATTTGGATTCCTCCGTATTGGGGTCGGGAACGCCGTTGAGGAAAAAGTACGGGTCTGGAATAACCAGCAGGACAACCAGCATGACGGTATATACAATCGCCGCCGCTTTGATTCCGCAGTTAAACAGAATGTTGAGGAACTCGCCTTCGCCAAACCAGTTTTGGACGCCCTGCTGAAACAGGATTCTCAGCGCGTTGACCGCTTCCTTTTTGTTGATTTTGGACTGTCCCTTGACGCGGTCGGTAAAAATAATCGGACGTTCAATAAACGGACACGAGAAGATTCCCTTCCGTCGCGCGGCGCGCTGAATGTGCCACAGGATCTCTTCAAAGAACGAGTACCCTTTCGACCGAACGGCGGAAAAGTCAAGCTCTTTCAGGATGGAAACGCGATAGCAGCGAAACGACCCGCTTGTATCGCTAACCGGGAGCGAGAGCATAAATCGGGCGTACGCGTTGACGCCTGCGCTCATGAACTTTCTCACAACGGGCCAGCCTTCCACTCCGCCGCCGGGAACGTATCGGGAGCCGATTACTGTTACAACGGATTCCGGCGCTGCGTACATCGTTGAAAGGATATCCGGGACGTATTTGGGCTGATGGCTGAAGTCGGCGTCCATGTTGAGCATGAATTCGTACCCGCGGTCGATTGCGAATTTCATGGCGTCGATGACGGCGGTTCCCAGCCCCAGCTTCCCCGCTCGATGTAACACTTTAACGCGGGGCTGCGTCTGCGAGAACTCCTCCGCCCAAACCCCGGTTCCGTCCGGCGAATTGTCGTCAACGACTAAAATATCGGCGTCTGGAACGAGGGTCAGCAGCTCGTTGAGTAAATCCGGCAGGTTTTCCCTTTCGTTATAAACGGCAAGGGCGATGAGCGTTCTGTTCATTTTTTAAGTTGCGAGTTGCGAGACGGCGTGGCGCCGCTCCCAGTCCGCGCTGCCGCGCGTTTGCCAACATTCGCTCCCGTTGGTCGCTTATATATTCTTGTTACTTCTGATTAATTCCTAACTATTTAGAATATTCTTTCCAGCTTTCTTCAACGCGACCGGTTTTTTCGTCGCCGTCGTGAAGGAGGATTCGGTACTGGAATGTAACCGACTCGCCTTTTTTCAATGTAACAGAGCCGTTCTTTCCGGACTTGGAGCCGTAGAAGTCGTGAAGCCCAAACGGGTTGGCGGCGAACAGACCGTATTCTCGAACGTGCCAGTGGGTCGGATAGGCGAAACTGTCCGGACGGTTCATAATGGCGATTCCAACGCGATGACCGTCTTCTCCAACCGGACCGCTGTAGTCCACCCAGGACGCCGGCTTGCCCCAGGCGTCGCCGTTGGTCAATCCATCTGACGAGACGATCTTTCCGCCCAGCTTGGCATCGACTTTAATCGTGCCGGCAACGCGCACGCCGAAAAGCCCTTCCTTCGTGTCGCCGAATTTAACAGCGTCTTTTTCTGCGGTGAGGGTAATCGTGAAGTCAATCCATCGCTGATCTTGCGAGGCGTAGAACTTCATAACGCGCGATTCCTTGAGGTCGACGTTTCCTTTTGTATCAACCCAGTTTGCCTGCATGGCGATGGCGTTGGGCGCGACAATCTCGACTTTCTGAGGAAGAATGTGCCCGGCGGGCGCAACCCGACTTCCAAAGGAGTCTTCCTGATGCCAATAGCTCAGCCCGTTGACGTCCCCGGCGGCAAACCAGCACGACCGCTGATGCGGGTGATCTTTCTTTTCCGTCGGAAGCGCGTCTTCAATCGGGTACTGACGAGTCATCGCCGCCCCGGTCGGGCCGATAAGCGGATAGAGAATCGGCTTGTTGTGGTTGTTCGGAATAAACGTCGTAAACGGTTTCCCGTCGGCGGTAACGGCAATCGAGCCGTCTTCCTGAGCCGTCAGAACGACGTCGGCAAACGCCGCGGAAGTAATTGAAATCAACGTCAGTAAAGTTAAAGCGATAGTTCTCATAGTATTAGTTGATTGTTAAGAATTAAAGGCGGGCGTTGGGATTAAATGCGAATAATGAGCGAGGCGCTTGCGTATCTCGCAACTCGCAACTCGCAACTCGCAACTCACTACTGCCTACTGCCTATTGCCTACTGCCTCAAGTTCTTTCGTCCATTTATAAACCAGCAAAAGCGGGAACAGACCGAAAAATCCAAACGAGCAGTCGATCAGCTGCCACGCCATTGGAATGCCGCGAATCGTTCCGCAGATCATCGCCAGCGGGAAAACGAGTATACAGCAGATCATTCCAAACTGCGTTACCCAAATGTTGCGAACCGGGTCGCGAAACGGTCCGATAAACGCGATGGCAATTACGATGTGAGCGAACGCCAGCCAGTCTGTCCCGTAACTCATAAACGGGAACTGGGCGGCGTTCTTGTCCAGCCCTTCCTGAATGTACTTCAGATAGTTGGCGGCGTCTGAAAACTTCTCGCCAAACGCCGTGCCTTGTCCAAAATACTGGTTGAGCAAATGCAGCTCGCTTTTCAGAGGAAACGCGGTTACGCCGCTGACAACCAGCGCCAGCATGAAAAACGCCAGCATAAGGCGAATTCTGAACAGCAGGGATTTTTGAGTTGCCATTTTGAAGTTGCGAGTAGCGAGTTGCGAGTTGCGAGATGGGGAGATGCCGCCCCCAGTCCGCGCTGGCGGGCGTTTGCCAATATTCGCTCCCGTTGGTCGCTTATTTTTCTGTTATCAAATTATTTGAACAGGTATCCGCAGTAGCCGACGCAGTGGTCGCTGTCGCCGGAAATGACGGCGGAGTTGGTATGACCGACCAAAATCGCCTCGTGTAACAGGTTCATCTTTTTCAGCATTGCCATGACAACCGCCGCGGGAGCGACGCCGCACATGGAAACGTTCTCTTTTCGGCAGACGCTGAACAGTCCTTCCGGGTCGAGCTTGTCGATTTTTTTCATTGCTTTCTCGTCCTGAATAACGGTCGTATCGACGTCGGCGTAATGGTTCATGTCGCTGGAAACGATAAACAGCGGCGGGGTCTTCAGCTTGGAGAAGAACGCCGCCAGCTGGTCGGAGAGCTTGTCGATTTTCTCGTAGTCAATCGCGCCGCCCAAGGCGATAGCCGTGTACTGAGCGGACGGCGCCTGCGCGGCGATAAAGGGCAGAATGGCTTCAATGGAATGTTCGTTGCGGTGCGCTTCGGAGTCCAGCTGCAACATGTCACATTCTTTAACCAACCGGCGGGCGAAATCCTGATCAAGGTCGACCGCGCCTGTCGGCAGAATCCATTTTTCCTGCGGCGCGACAGCCATGTCAACGCCCATTCCCGTATGTTTCGGGCAGAAAATAACAACTCTCGACGGGAACTCGATTTTCGCCAGCGTTCGAATCGCCAGTCGGGCAGAGTACATCCAGCCGGCGTGAGGAATGATCGCCGCGGCGTACTTGTCTTTGGGAGATTCCGCTTCCTTGTAGAGCGTCTCGACGAGCTTTTTGCACTCAGCGCCGTCGGCGGGATAGAACTTGCCGGCGACGACCGGGGTTCGGTACTTTTGCAGCTGCTGAGCGCTGGGAACGTTGGTCGTGAGCAAAAGCGGTTCGGTCGAAATAACTCGCATGGAGTAAACGTCGACGGAGTTGTCAGCGTCAAAGCTTGCGTGTTTGAGCGCGCGATCCAGCAAAATCTCCGGGCTGGATTTCGGGTCGAACGCAAACGCCCAGGCGGGGCCCTTCGATACGAAAATGCCGCGGTCTGAAGTTTTGATTCCCGACGGGTCGAAGTTGGCGGCGGTTCCCTGTTTGGCGGGTTCAAAGAAAACCGCCAACCCCATGACGAAGTTCTCCGGCGGATTCTGTTTTCCGATCTGCTGTTTTACACCGCTGCAAATCGCCTTGGTCAGTTCGAGAACCGTCGTCTGGAAAGGAATCGTATTTTGCAGTGAAATTCGGACGGATTCCAAATACTGTCCGCGAGAGCCGAGTTTCATTCTGACCAACGCGCCGTGAACGTTGCCGTCGAACGCGCCGGGCAGATACGCGCTTTCCGTTCCGCCTTTGAAAATCGCCATTGCGTTTTGACGAGCAAAGTCTGCCAAGGCGGCAATGTGACGAGCGTTGGGCTGCGGCCCGTACGCGGTCCCGACGATTTGGTTGTCGTCCTGCAGTTCTGCAGCGCAGGCGGGGAAATCGCCTTTGATAAGATGTCCTTCAAAACGTTCGAATTTAACAGAACCGTCTCGCCAGGCGTCAGCAGGAAGCCCCGCTTTCATACAGGTGTGACTTAAGAACGTCTCCGGATCCATTTTGTATTCTGTCGCAACGGACGGTAGAAGCAGTCCTCGGTTGCGCCCTCGGGAAGCAATCAAACCGTGCTTGCCGATAATGACGTTGTCGGGATCGGCTTCAATCGGTTCCGGCTCCCACAAAATCCAGACTTCCATTTCCAGAAACGGCAGTTCCGCCGGGGCGATTTCCGGGAATCGGGGGTCTTCCAGCGCCGCGGATTTCGCAGCGTCGTTAATCGCCTGCGCCAGCTTTTTATTGGGGCCGAGCGTACCCATGCAGGATCGCAGCTGTCCAACCCGCTTAAAACTGACAAACGCGCCATAAACGGGCAGGGCGGCAATCTCGCCCAACTGGTCAGGTCGAACAGGCATGTTCCAATGATATACGCAACCCGTTGCCCTGTACGCGGCTTGAGTGTAAATTGAATAATCGTCTTCCGGAGTAAATTCGTAACGTTCCATGAATCGTAGTTAGGAGTGAGGACAATTAGCAAATAGCAATTGACGCAAGCGTTGATACGAAACGCTTTTGAGCCAAGGCTTTTTCTTATAATTACTAATATTATAATATATACAAAATCGATTGTCAAGGCGAGATGAGATAATTAATAATCCGGATTAGATGTTAAATATTGCTGCCGCCTTTTTCTTATTTCTTTGTTGGCTTCCAGAAAAAATACATTATTCCGAGATAAACAATTATACAAACAAATACGGTTGAAAACGCTTTTACCAATTGGGCTGTAGTTGACGGGTCTTGTGGGAAAGACGCCAGCGTTTGTTTCCCCGCCGCCATCATAATAGCAGTAGCGAAAATTATGCAAAGAATCTTTGGATTGAGAAGGACGGAAAGAAGAGAATCGTCTCTGCTTTTCGCGTCTTGTCCTGTTTCGCTTTTCTTCTCGTTGTCTGGGGTTGTAATTCTTCCCATTGTCCATTTCCAAAGCGCCCCTAAAACCAACGTTGAAACGCTTATGCAAATCACAGTCATCATCGCCAAGGCAAACTGAAGGGCTTCCGGCTGCAAGACTCGGCTTAAAATATAGTTGGAAATCAGATTGACTGCAGAGGCAATCACGACAACGAGTGCGGGAAGGCGGACTTGCCCAATCGAGTAAAAGCCTCGCGTAAGAATCGGCGTTAAACAGTACGCCCAAACTCCGCCGCCATAGATCGCCAAAATATTCCCGATTCTCAGCGTATCGTCCGAAGTTGTATGTCCATGTTCAAAAAGAAGCTGGCACAGGTCAACGCCCAGCAGAAGCAGCCCGGCGGTCGCGGGAACGCCCCAAAACAACGCCAGATGAACCGCTTCAGACATGTCCTTTTTTACAGCAGCAAAACTCTTTTCTGCTGCATGCTGATTTAAAAGCGGGTAGACGGCAGTCGCAACAGAAATCCCAATCAGCCCCAGCGGGAATTCAAACAGACGTTCCGCTAAAAAGACCGACGAAACCGTTCCGGTCGGGCAATGGAACCAGGCGGTAAGCGTATCGCAGACGACGCAAATCTGGAGCAGCGACAACCCGGTCGCCATGGCAATCCATCCGGAGGTCGCTCGCCGCCAGTAAACAGCAATTCTATTAAACAGGCATCTTTGAAAATTGTATCCGTATTTCCTTAAAGCGACCAGTTGAAGAACCAGCTGAAGCGCCGCAGACAGACTGATAACCGACGCCAACAGATACGCCTGTTCTTTCGGACCGCCGATTTTCGGCGCAATCGCGACAACCGCCCAGAGCCAAAGCAGGTTCATAATCACCGGGGCAAGAGCGGGCGCAAACCACGATTTCAAGCCCTGTAAAGCCGAGGCGAAAATTGCCGTCTGACAAATCAAGAACATATACGGAACCATGATTAACGTCAAATTCGCCGCCAACCGCTCACCGGGATACAACCAAAGATATCCCAAACAGAAACCGGCGCCCAAGAGCGTTATCACGCCCAAAACGGCGGACAGCATCGTTGCCATCGCCGTTAGAAGTTCCCACGCCGACTCCGGATTCTTTTTCCATTGCCGACAGAAGACGGGCAGAAAACTGATTGAGACTGCGCCCTCGCCAAACAGACGCCTAAACAGGTTTGGGATTCGAAACGCCAGAACAAAGGCGTCGAAAACAACGCTGCCGGAAACGCCAAACAGAGCCGCCGTCGCCACGTCCCGGAGCATGCCCAGAATTCGACTAATAAACGTCAACGCGGCGTTGATTACCGTTCCGGAAAAAAGAACCTGGCGGGAATTCTCGTCGCGGTTCTCGGTCGACAGCATGGCAGGTTTACGGGGCATGGTTCGGACTATATTAATATCGTATCTTATTTCTCTCCCAGCATACCGATTCTTTTATTTTTGTCAAGATGACGCATAAGAATTAGCAACCTATGCATACGCCCCCGGTTTATTCTTATTTCAAAATCGGTTATAATTTTTAATAACGATATTACAACAATCGCCGTTTTTCCCTATATATTGTTTTTTCGTAATATCATCGAAAAACAGAATGTTGATTATTTTTTGAAAGGCAATAACACAATGAGCGCCCCAAAACAAATAATATGTTTGCTGCTTTTCATGATAATACTCGCGTCAGCAAGTTTAGCTGTTGTCTTAACATTTTATCAGAAAGACAATATCGCCGCTCCGCCAGTTCTCGATGAAACGCGGCAGCGAAATGTCAAATGGCTTTTTGGCGACCCGGAAAAGTTTGAGAAAATGTTTCGCACCGGGGAAATCAGTTTTGACATCATGCCGCCTCATGGAGGAACCGTCTTGCATTATGCCGCATACACGGGAGATCTCGCTCGCGTAAAACAACTCCTTAAACACAATCCAGACGTTTACATACGAATGGATGCCTTGTTTCTGGAAAATAATAATTCTGTAAGTATGAGCTTTTTGCAATGCGCCGTTGCCAGCGGGAATTTAGAACTGGTAAAATGGCTTCTTACAGATGTAGATTTAACGGCTGAACTGGCAAAAACCGGTCAGCGTTTAAGAATAAATGAGTGCGATGCTTATAATCGTTCACTGGCATGTTATTCTGGCAGCGTTGAAGTCGCCCAATGGCTGAATAATCAATGCCGCTATAATGACATGTCAACAAAATTGTGTCTTGCTGTTGTTTTTGGGGATATGGAATTATTCAAATCCTTATACTCTACAATTGATCCAGACGAATATTACCACAGAGACGTTTGGGAGCAAATCCTCAGAAACGGAAATGTTGAATTGGCGCAATGGTTGTTAGAGTACAGTCTGCTGTTGGAAAAAAGCGGTTTTGCATACAACCATACAAAAATCGGTTTATTGGAATATCTCAAAACGAATAAAAAGCTTATGATCTGCGCCGCCAGCAGCGGAAATCTGGATATGGTCAGGTGGCTGGAAAAACAGGGAGGGGTTTTTGACCCAAAAGACTCAAAAAGCGATGAAATTCTATCTGCCGCCGTCTCAAGCGGGAGTCTCGATTTGGTCAAATGGCTTGTCGAACGTGGATTTGATATCAATGTACAATCTGAGTACTACAGAGAGCCAATCATACATCTTGCCGCCGAAAGCGGAAATCTCGATTTAGTCAAATGGCTTTCAGAACAGGGCGCGGACGTTAACGCAAGGAATCGGTTGGGCAATCCTGTTATATTTCCCGCCGCAGAAAGCGGAAACCTGAAATTGATCAAATGGTTAATAGAACAAGGACAAGATATCAATGCCAGAAGATGCGATAATAATTTTACCGTATTAGACGTATTTGCCAAAAACAGAAATTTGGAAGCAATCAAGTGGGCTATAACTCAGGGGGCCGACTTGAACAAATCCCCGTACATTCTGACACCAGCCGTTTCAAGCGGTAATTTAGAACTGGTTAAGTGGCTTTTTGCTCAAAACGCTGGATCCGTTTCGGACGAGCTTTTACACGATGCCGCCCTTAGAGGCTCCTTTGAGATGGTTAAGTGGTTGTCAGAACAAGGGTTAGACGTCCACGCCTGCGATGGAAACAATGACACGCTATTACACAAAGCGGTTCGTTCAAGAAATTTGCCGCTGGTTAAATGGCTGGTTGAACAAGGGTTGGATATCCACGCTTCAAACAACGAACTTTATTCAGTATTTAATTGCACGCCCCCAAATACACAAGTCTATGATTGGCTTAAAGGTGAATTCGCAAAACAAGCTCCTGTAGATAATAATTGCAATGAAAAGCCGTAAATAAAAATAGAGGCTGTTGTTTAACCCCTCTTATTGCCTATTGCCTTTAAAATTGCTCTTTTCTGATTTTGGGGTTTATGGTATAATCCCCCTCGCAATGAGCCATATAATATGTGTAGTCAATCAGAAGGGCGGCGTTGGAAAGACGACCACGGCGGTGAATCTGTCTGCGGCGTTGGCGTATTCCAACTGTCCGACTTTGCTGGTTGACCTCGACCCCCAATGCAACGCGACCAGCGCATTGGGAAAAACGCCGTTGGATAATCACCCGCTGGCGACAGGGCGCCCGTGGAACGACTCGCTTGTCAACGCAGGCATAGAGCGTCTGGATTTGCTGCCCGGCGCGCGGTCGTTGGCGGATATTCAGGCTCTCAATGCGGAAGACCCGGTTCAAACCAAGCGTCTGCGAGACGCTTTGACGTACAGCTTGAGCGATTATCAGTACGTCTTGATCGATTCCCCGCCCAGCGTCGGCGCATTAACCAAAACCGCCTTGACTGCCAGCGACGAAACGCTCATGCCGATTCAGTGCGAATATTTCGCCATGGAAGGGCTGACGAGAATGATCGAGCTTATTCGCGACGTGAGAAACAACGAGCAGCGCCGTTTGGAGTTTGCCGGCGTGGTTTTGACAATGGTCGATTACAATTTTGAACTAACGCGCGAAGTAGAAAACGACGTGCGAGATTTTTTCGGTGAAATTGTGTTCCGAACGGTTATTCCCCGCGACGTGTCGCTGGCGGAAGCGTCCAGTTTCGGACAAAATATATTTGAATACGCGCCGCGCAGTCGGGCGGCTCGCGCGTACCGCGAACTTTGCATGGAGGTTATGGATCGTGGCTAGAGAAAGACGCTTAGGACGAGGCATCGAGAATTTGCTTAATCAGGTTTCGCAGGCAACCGAAACGGCGAACAGGATCGAAGTTCCACAAAAATCCGATTTTGACGAATGGAATTCTTCTGTTAAAAAGAATTCCAGCGTTAACGAAACGCCCAGCATTTCCTCTGAGCCGGCAAGCGAACAGCAAACTGACACGATTCATTATCTGGATATCAATCTTGTTGACGCCAATCCATACCAGCCGCGAACCGATTTCGACGCTGAGGCAATCAACGAATTGGCTCAGAGTTTGAACGAACACGGTCTGCTTCAGCCCGCCGTTGTTCGAGCGAAAAGCGACGGTCGATACGAACTGGTTTCCGGCGAACGCCGTCTGCGCGCTGCGCTTCAGGTTGGATGGCAGCAAATTCCCGCCATGATTATTCAGGTAGACGATACCGATATGGCGGTTCTGGCTCTGGTTGAAAACGTCCAGCGCAAAGATCTCAACGCGATTGAAAAAGCCAAGTCATTTAAACGACTTATGAACGCAGAGGGCTGCACTCAGGAAGAGCTTGCCAAAAGCCTTAGCCTGGATCGTTCAACAGTCGCCAACATGATTCGTCTGCTTGACCTTCCCCAGGATCTGCAATCTGCAATTCGCGAGGACGCAATTTCCGCCGCTCACGGACGCGCGCTCCTGCCGCTGAAAGACCCTCAGCTTCAGCGCGAGTTTATGGACAGAATTGTCAGCGAACACCTCTCCGCGCATCAGGTTGAAGACATGGTTCGGGACTTTCTCAACAGCGAAAATGAAGACAACCCTGACGACGACGTCGTTCCGTTTACGCCGCAGTCAAATCAAAGTTCCGCTCAGTTAAAAGAACTGGAAAACGCTTTTTATTCCACCATGGGCATGAAAGTCAAACTGTCACAGGGAACCGGCGGAAAAGGGAAAATGACAATCTCGTTCAAGAATCACGACCAGTTTGAACGTCTGCAGAGCATACTTATGTCAGGCGACTATTCTGACGTTATCGGTAAAAGTCGCAAAAGAGCGTAGTAATTAGGCAGTAGGCAAGAGGCTGTAGGCAGTAGAGACTTTTAAACTATTGCCTACTGCCTTTTCACTTTTTTCTAAAAAATTTTTTCTCTTTTTGCAATAAACCAGTTTCCATCTGTGTTTTAGTTTCATAAGTCATTCAAATGAGATTAAAATCACAACACTTTATACAAAGGAGACAAAAATGAATCTCAAAAGATTTGCTCTCAGCGCAGCAGCCGCTGTCATGTTTGGATCGTTTGCTCTGGCTCAAGGTCCCGCGCCTGAACCAGGCGATCGTCCTGAACCCCCGCGTCCGGAAATGCGCGAAAACCATCCGGAAGACAAGGGTCCTGCTAAAATCCATCGTGAACACGGGCCCAAAGACGTTCGTCACAACCGCGGCGATCGCCCCATGCCCCCGCGTCATCATGAAGGAAAAGGCGAATTCAAGCCCGGCGATCGTCCGTTCCCGCCTATGCCTCGTGAAGGAAAAGGCGAATTCAAACCCGGCGACCGTCCGTTCCCGCCTATGCACCGTGAAGGAAAAGGCGAATTCAAACACGGTGATCGTCCTTTCCCGCCGTTCCCTCCGCGTGAAGGCGATGGCGAATTCAAACCTGGCGATCATCCGTTCCCCCCAATGCCGCCCCGTGAAGGCGAAGACGATGGCGAATTCAAGCCTGGCGATCGCCCTTTCCCGCCGTTCCCTCCGCGTGAAGGCGATGGCGAATTCAAACACGGCGATCATCCTTTCCCGCCAATGCCTCCGCGTGAAGGCGACGGCGAATTCAAACACGGTGATAGACCTATGCCGCCTCACATGAGACCGGACTTCAAAAAAGGCGATCGTCCCATGCCGCCGCGTGACGGAAAAAAGGTAAAGCCTGGAAAGAAAGCCGAAGGTAAAGACAAGGCTCCAAAACCGGAACCGCCGAAGGACAAAGAATAATCTTTAGCAGAATTAATACAGAATCATTGATGCGTATGCATTAATCACAAATTCCTCAGAATGTCGTTTCCCCGACAGATCGCAGGTTGTAATACCTGTGGTAAAGCCCCGACCCGGCAGGTTCGAAAGAGCCTGCCGGGAGTTTTATTTGGGTTGCGAGTACACGCCACGCGTCTCACAGAATTCTCTTGCGGCTGCGACTAATCCGCAAATCGTTCTTCCGCTTCTTTAAGCTGTTGAGCGGTGTTAATAGAATACGTCTCCTGTTGTTCCAGCAGGATTTTTGCAATTACTCGCTTGCCGTTCTTTTTAAGAACCGCAGGGCAGTCTGTAAGATAGTATTCCCCCTGAGCGTTGTTCGGTTTGACTTCTTTAATTGCGTCCCAAAGGTCAGCAGCGTTGAAGACGTAATAGCTCAGATTGACTTCCCGAATTTTGCGCTGTTCATCGGTCGCGTCTTTTTCCTCAACAATGCCGACAAAATCGCCGTTTGCGTCACGGAGAATACGGCCAAAGCCAAACGGGTTCTCTGTTTCCAGCGTCCCAATCAAACAGGCGCAAGGATTTTCCTGCCATTGGTCGAGCATGCGTTTAATTGTTCGGCTGGACGTCAGCGGCTGATCTCCCGCCAGGACGATTACTGGTCCGTCGAAATCTTTGAGAGCCTCGTACGCGCTCCAGGCGGCGTCCGCTGTGCCTTTTTGTTCTTTTTGCAAAGCAAACGTCAAACCCTGCCAGCGGTTGTTACAGTTATCCGCCGTAAGAGTCGATTCAACCAGCTCCGATTTATATCCAACAACGACGACCGGTTTGTCAACGCCCGCTTTTGCCAAGGCGTCCAAGACGTATTCGACCATCGGCTGTCCCTTGAACGGAACGAGAACTTTTGGCAATTCGGAGTTCATTCGAACTCCTTTGCCTGCCGCCAAAATAATTGCTGATATCATGGAGTTGCTACGAGTTGCGAGTTGCGAGAGTTTTTCATAAGACGCTTTGCGCCCTATTGCCTATTGCCTACTGCCTACTGCCTCATATTTAGCGCGTCACACATGTCTTTGGTCGCCGCCAAAACGGCGTCTTTCCATTTTTCTTCGCCGTAGGATTCGTACGCTTTTGTTCTCCAGGCGAAGTTAATCCCGCGGGAATTGTTGACCACAGCGCCCAATCCTTTTTCGTCAAACGCCGCTTTGACGCTTTCGGCAGAACCGCCCTGAGCGCCGAAGCCGGGAATCAAAAACCACGTGTTGGGCATGCGCTGACGCAGCTCAGCAAGCTCTTTGGGATACGTCGCGCCAACAACCGCCCCAACGTTTCCGTAGCCGCACTGACCAACTGTTTGTAACGCTTTATTCTGAACGAAATCGCCCACGACTTCGTAAATTTTCCGACCGTCGGTCGTTTCGAGATTTTGTATCATTCCTCCGCCGGGATTGGAAGTCTTTACCAGAACAAATACGCCTGCGTCCTGCTCGACGGCAGTTTGAATAAACGGGTCTAAAGAATCGTCTCCCAGATATGGGCTGACGGTCAGCGCGTCAGCGCCCCACGGCGACTCTTCGCCTAATAGCCCTTTAGCGTACGCCGCGGCAGTTGTACCGATGTCGTTTCGCTTGCCGTCTAAAATAACAAGCAAACCGCAATCGCGAGCGTATTGAATAACGTCGTCCAAAGCCACCATGCCGTCTGAACCGAGCTGTTCAAAGAACGCCATTTGCGGCTTGACGCACGGAACGTACGGCGCGACAATATCGATGATATCTCGACAGAAGTCGCAGAAAACAGTCGGAGCAATTTCCGAAATGTCAAAGCCGGCGTCTATGCGATCCGTGTCTTCGTGAGTTCTCAAATTCATCAATTGACCGGAAAAATCGTTCAGGTCTTTTAATGAACTCTGTTTAATCGATTCCGGAATCCACTCAAAACGGGGATCCAGACCGACCAAAACCGAAGAACCTTTTTTTTCTACGGCAGCTGCGAGTTTATCGATAAATGACATGGGCGTCTCCTTTTAGTAAAGGGAACCGTTTGTATCAAGGCTCAAACTTTTTAATAACGGTTGCTGAGGTTTGTCCCTGCGGCGAAATGCTGATGTTGACAAATACGTTTCCAGCAGGAACGGCTTGTGTAACAATTCGCACCGGGCAATCTTCGTCCGGCGTTGTATAGTTGGGATTGGGGAAGAGCGTCCCGTGCTGCAAAGCTTCAATTCCAGCAATAAGCTCGACCATGCCTGCGCCTGCGCCGAGGTTTCCAAAGTTTGCTTTCGGCGCAACCACGTTGACGCCGTTGGGTCCGAAGACGTCTGCAATTCCCTGCGCCTCGCCCTTGTCCATTTCCGGATCGGACAGACCATGGGCAATGACAAAATCAATGTCTTTGGGCGTCAGTCCCGCGCGCGGAATAACGATTTCCAAAACGTTTTTGACGGCTTTGCGAATAATTTCTGCCGAAGCGGGTTTTCCTTTGAGATGTCCACTGGAAGCGATTGTCGAAGCTCCTGCCAGAAGTTCTGCCTCAACTGTCGCGCCGCGTTTTTGCGCTCCTGCCAACGTTTCCAAAACGACGCAGCCTGCGCCTTCAGAAAGAACCTGTCCTGTTCGATTCTTTTCAAACGGACGGCTTGCCTGATCCGGTTGAGAGATGTAGCTGGCGTCTGCCAACGCTTCGTTTTTGAACGCCTGAATCGCCTTCATCGGGCTAAGGCGGGTTCCCGTTGCGCCGCAAAGCATCATGTCGTAATCGCCGTTGTCAAGGAAATGAGACGCATGTTCAATGCACATGTTGCCAGACGCTTCGCGCTGAGTAATTGTGTTGCTGGCTCCGCGCATGTCGTTGTACATCGTAACGTGACACGCCGGCATGTTCGGCAGAAAGATAAGCAGCCAAAGCGGGTTCATGGCTGGCAAGCCCTTTTCAGGCCACTGACTGAAATCAAACTCGCGATTTTCGTTCAAGCACTTGGAAACCGCCAACTCGAAATCAAACGGCATGGTAATCTGATAATCGCTGCCGAAATAAATACCGCTGCGATCAGGGGAATAATGCGAACCGTCTACCGGAACAGACCCGTCGTCGGTTGCCGGTCCTTCAAAACCAGCGTCGTGCAAAGCTCGCTGAGCCGCCGCCAAACCCAAACGGGTTTCACGGCTCATAACCTTCTGACCTTTGCGAATGTTCTTTTTAACGTCTTTGGAAAGCTCTCCGTAGTTATCAATGTTGCTAACAAATTCACGAGCTTCGCCTCCAAAAGAAACCGGAGAATCCGGCGGAAGCTGAGTAAGAGCGTCAACTCCGCTTTTACCGGAAGTAAGACCTTCCCAAAGCTGTTCCCTTGTAAGACCCAAAGGACTGATCTGTCCCATGCCCGTTATAACGATTCTTTGTTTATACATGGATATCTCTGATTGTAAACGTGCTGTCGTTGAATATCAGTTCCACAAAAAGGAAAAACGCTTTTCCTTTGGGAACGGACTTCCAACCGCCTCCCTTTTATAGGGGCTATATACATAAAAAACATTCTATCATATTGTAGCGCTTCAAAAAATTTTGAATAGCCCCCTATCCCCCTCTTTCATATATTTAAAAATATGTTAAAATCAGAATGTTGGATTATGAACATGGCATAGTGTTATGCCGTTTTATAAACAGGTTTTATTGTTAAAAACCAATTTTATTTGGAGAGAAAAAATGCGTCGTCCTTTTATCGCTGGAAACTGGAAAATGAATATGGACAAGGCTGGAGCAGTTGCTTTGGCTCAAGGGCTTGTTGAAGCCTGCAAAGACATCGCCGATGTTGACGTTGCCATTTGCCCGCCGTTTGTTTATCTGGACGCTGTTTGCCAGGTTTGCAAGGGAACCAACGTTGCTGTTGGAGCGGAAAACTGCTATTTCGAAGACAACGGCGCGTTCACCGGAGAAATCAGCGTTGCGATGCTCAAAGACATCGGAGCGACTTACGTCATTCTGGGTCATAGCGAACGCCGCAACATCATCGGCGAATGCAACGAGCTGATCAACAAGAAAGTCAAAAAAGCCCTCGCTGGCGGTCTGAAACCGATTCTTTGCATTGGCGAACTGCTCGAAACCCGCAAAGCCGGCAAGACCATGGACGTCATTAAAGATCAGCTGGAAGGCTCTCTGGCAGACCTCACTGCGGAAGACATGGCTAACGTCACCCTGGCTTACGAACCCGTCTGGGCTAACGGAACCGGCGAAGTTGCCACCCCGGAACAGGCGGAAGAAGTTCACGCCTTCGTTCGCGATTGGCTAACCAATCGTTTTGGAGCGGAAGTCGCCCAGAACACCCGCATTCAGTACGGCGGAAGCGTCAAAGCCAGCAATGCTCAAGGTCTTATTGGCAAAGAAGATATCGACGGCGCTTTGGTTGGCGGAGCTTCTTTGAAAGTTGACGCGTTCATGGGAATTATCAACAACTGCCGTTAAAATTTCATTCTCCTGACAGCGGGCGGCGCCGTTCGCTGTTAGTTGAAATCCGATATGGTCGTTTTTCGACGATTGTTTCCTACACACATTTTTCCTGATTGAGGATTTTCATGGTTCATGTTTTATTAAACCTGTTGTGTATCATTTTATTGATATTGACCATCTTTCTGATCCTGCTGATCTTGATTCAGCGAGGCAAAGGCGGCGGTTTGGCTGGCGCTTTTGGCGGCATGGGCGGAAGCAGCGCTTTCGGTACAAAAGCCGGAGACGCGTTCACTAAGATTACCATCTACGTGGCTTTAGTGTGGATTCTTTTGTGTTTCTTAACGGTTTGGCTTGCAAACAACGCTACAAAGACAAGTCGTTTTAACAACACCTCTTCTGAAACCAACGTTGAACAAACAGAAGATGGCGCTCAAACGACAACCACCACTCCCGAAAAGCCCGCTAACACGGATTCTAAAGCTGAACCGACGGCGCCGGCTGAACCGGCTGAGCCCGCAGCTCCGGAAATCCCGGAAGTCCCGGACACACCCGCTGAAGAAACCCCGGCTGAGCCTGAAGTCCCCGAAGTTCCCGAAGTTCCGGCTGAGGAAACCCCGGCGGAACCTGCCGCTCCTGAAGCTGCTCCGGCTGAAGAAACTCCGGCTGAACCCGCCGCTCCTGAAGCTACTCCGGCTGAAGAAACTCCGGCTGAAGCCGCTCCGGCTGAAGAAACTCCGGCTGAACCCGCCGCTCCTGAAGCTACTCCGGCTGAAGAAACTCCAGCTGAACCCGCTGCTCCCGAAGCCGCTCCGGCTGAAACTCCGGCTGAACAGCCTGCTCCCGAAGCCGCTCCAGCTGAAACCCCGGCTGAGAACTGAACCGGGATAAACCGTAAATCTGTAAATTCTTTAGTAATAAACCGTTGGAATGTTTTTTCAACGGTTATTGCTATGGGACGTATTCTGCTTTGGGTTAACCTCCCCCAAATTTTCGAGAATATAATATATAATGTTATTGAGCATGACGGGATTCGGCGAATCCCAAAAGAATCAAGACGGACTGCGAGTTCATGTTGAAATTAAAACGGTGAATAACCGTTTTTTTAAACTGTCTCTCCATATTTCAGAAGGCTACAGCCTCCTGGAAAGCCAGATTGATTCCCTTTTGCGTCAAAGCATTAAACGCGGAACCGTTCAGTTAAACGTAAACGTCGTCAAAGATTTTTCTCCTGACAGCATTTCGTTTAACTCTTCAGCGATGGACGCCTATTGGACGAAGCTGTCCGCGTGGGCAAAAAAAGCGGGCGTCGGCGCAATTCTGCCGGAATCGCTTTTGACTCTGCCCGGCGTTATTGAAAACGCGAATTCAAACAAAGAGTCCAATTTAGAAAACGACTGGCAGATAATTCAATCCGCCATAAGCGAAGCGGCAGAAAAGCTTTACGCAATGCGTCAACGCGAAGGCGAAGCCATGCGGCGAGATTTGTCCGCAAACATCGCTGAAATTCGCGGTTATTTGGATGAGATTCGCACTTTGGCGCCGAACGTTCCCAAGAATTACGCTTCCAAACTGACGGAACGCATTAACGCTATTTTGGAAGAGCAGGGCGTTGAAATTGATTCCAAAGACATCGTTCGCGAGGTGGCGATTTTCACCGACAAATGCGACATTTCAGAGGAAATTGTGCGGTTGAGCTGCCATCTGGATCAGTTTGACGCTCTTATTGAATCCGCCAACGCCGAGGGACGTAAACTGGACTTCCTCACCCAGGAAATGAACCGCGAAACCAACACGATCGGTTCCAAAGCCAACGACTTGGAAATCGCCCGACGAGTTATTGACATCAAGGCGGTTATCGAAAAGATTCGCGAAATGGTTCAAAATGTAGAATAACAGCGAACTTTATTTAAAGGAGAACCGTAAAAATGAAACGCGGCAAAATTTTAATCATTTCCGGACCGTCCGGAGCGGGAAAGACCACCGTCGTCAGAGAATTTTTGTCTCGAGTAAAAACGCCGTTTCACTGCTCCGTTTCTGCAACAACGCGCTCTCCCCGTCCAGGCGAAGTTGACGGCGTAAATTATCATTTTATTACCGCGGAACAGTTCGCTGCAAAGCAGGCGGAAAACGGTTTTTTGGAATCGGTTGAAGTTTTTGGAACGGGCGTCTGGTACGGAACGCCGGTTGAAGAAGTTGAACCATATTTAAGCCGCGGCGAATGGACGCTGCTGGAAATTGACGTTCGCGGCTGCGAACTTATCAAACAGCGATACGGGAAAGAAGTCGTTTCCGTTTTTATTTCCCCCGGCACAATGAAAGCTCTGGAAGAACGTCTTCGCGGACGAAAAACCGAATCCGAAGCCGACATTGCAATTCGACTCAAACGGGCAGAAGCCGAAATGGCGACTGCCGACAAATACGATTATATTGTTGTCAACGACGTCGTCGCCAAAGCGGCGGACGCCATTTGTCATATTGTAGCAAAGGAGATTTAGAGCATGTATAACGAACTTCGAGAAGAAGCGATTGTTCAGAAAGTTGGCGGACGATTTAAATTGTCCACACTGATTCAGAAGCGCATGACCGCTCTTAACCGCGGCGGGCGTCCTCTGGTCGACCTGAAAACCGACGACAAGATGGCTATTATCATTGCTGAAATCATGCAGGACAAGATCTTTCTTGACACCAACAATGAAATCAAAACCGCGGAAGACGTTCACGGCGAAGACATCCTGGCGGACATGGGAATTGAAGATTTCCACTAATCAACGGTAATGAAAAAAACTCCTGTAATTCTGCTGGGAGTAACCGGCGGCATCGCCGCCTTCAAAGCAGCGGCGTTGACAAGTCTGCTCACGCGCGCCGGTATGGACGTGCGCGTTGTCATGACAAAAAACGCCGCTGAACTTGTTTCCCCGCGGACGTTTCAGGCGCTGTCGAAAAATCCGGTTTATACCGACATGTTTTCAGACGACGCTTCGGCGCACCCGCATATAGACCTTGCCAGGCAATGCAGTCTGATGTGCATCGCGCCTGCCACTGCCAACTTTCTGGGCAAAGCCGCCAACGGAATCGCAGACGATTTGCTTTCGACAACGGTTTTGGCATTTGGCGGTCCGATTATTCTCGCTCCTGCCATGAACGAAACCATGTGGCAAAAACCGGCTGTCAAACGCAACGTCAAAACGCTTGCCAAAGACGGTTTTCTGTTTGTCGGACCTGAAACGGGTCGGCTTAGCTGTGGAGAATCCGGCGTCGGCAGAATGGCTGAGTCGGAACAGATTTTACAAAAAATTCAGGACGTTTTGGCATGTATAAAATCCTGATTACTTCTGGACCAACCCGAGAATATCTTGATCCCGTCCGATTTCTGACTAACGCCTCCAGCGGACGAATGGGCGCCGCGTTAGCTGCCGCCGCAATAGAATTTGGCTGCGAGGTTACAATCGTTTCCGGTCCGGTAAATATTTCTTATCCAAAACAGGCGCAGGTTATTAAAGTTGAAACAACGGAACAAATGCTCGACGCCTGTATTAAACAGTTCCCTCTTTGCGACTGCGTAATTGGAGCCGCCGCCCCGTGCGACTATAAACCGGTTTCTTTTTCCGCTTCCAAGCTGTCCAAGACCGGAAAGACGCTTCAGCTGGATTTTCAACCCACAGAAGACATACTTGCGTCTTTGGGCGCAATTAAAACATCAGACCAAATCATAATCGGATTTGCTCTTGAAACAGACAACGGCCTGGCGCACGCTCAGGAAAAATTGCGGCGAAAAAACTGTGACGCAATTTGCCTCAACGACCCGTCCGCGTTAAACTCGCTTTCAAATCATATTTCCATCGTTACAGAAACCGGAATAATTAAAGAGATTTCCGGCGCCAAAAAAGTTGTCGCAGGGGAAATCGTTCGCCTGGCGCTGGAAATCGGTTCGAGGAAATAATCGGGGTTGAACAATCCTGGATTCGCGTTTCATTGATTACTTTTTAATAACTTCTACGTAATACGCTCCTGTTGACGAACGGGAAACGCCGTCTAAAATCCAGGTTTGCAGCTTGTACTTGCCTTTTTTCAACGTGAGTGTAACAGATCCAAACGGCTCTTTTCCGGACAAGCGAACGTTTCCTTCTTCCGACCCGATTTGAACTCTTGCCAATCCCGCAGGCAGCGGCGCCTGTTTGACGTTAAACGGACGCTTTGCCAACCGGAATTCATACGTTCCGGGTTGCTGAACTTCTACCAGCCAATATCCGTTGCCCTTTTTTCCTAAAGCGATGTCGCGCTGCGTCAAGGGCGGATCGTTAGACCCTCGCCAGTCATAGCAGTTCAACTCCACCGGATTCCCGTCCGGCTGCGCCAACGGAATCGTACAGTCCAGAGCGGGATTGTAAAACGGTTCGACGTCGTTGTACCACTGCTTATAAATCATCGCCAAAACGTTTTTGACGCCTGCTTTGTCGATTTCTCGAGGGTGTTCCTGGAGCGGATCGTCTTCCAGATTGTACAGCCGGGCGCCGTCGATAAGCCGCCACGTATCGTGCATAACTACCGATCCCTGCTTTTCTTCCGGGAACTCGCCGCGATGGGCGTTGACGACAATTTTTCGATGAGGCATTGACTCGCCGCCTGTTACAAAACCAGAGACAAGACTCATGCCGTCCAGACGCTGTTCGTCGTACGGCTCCACGTTTGCCAATTCCAAAATCGTTGGGGCGATGTCCGCACAGTAACAGATTCTGCTGTCAAACCCGATATCCTCTTTGAACAGATTCGGAAGCCGCATCCAGAAAATCGTTCGATGTCCGCCTTCGGTCAGGTCGCCCGTTCGACCAACGTATTTTCCAGCAATATTCCCGCCAATCCCGCCGCTGGTAGACGTAAAAATCACAGCCGTGTTGTCAACCATGTCGGCTTTATCAAGATACGTCAACAGACGTCCCAACGCCAGATCAATCATTGCACATTGAGCGTAAAAAGCCGCTTGTCGGGGCGGGGCGCCGCGCTTAATAAAGGCGTCCATAATTCGCTGGTCAGGCTGATAGGGAACGCCGGCTTCGTTGGGCGCGATAACGACAAAAAACGGAGCGCTTTTATTCTTTTCGATAAATTTAATCGCGGTATCGAAAATAATATCAACCATATTTCCTTTAAGATGAACCGTTTTGCCGTTGAATCGAAGCGTTGGGTTGACGGACGAGTTCCCCCAGATATCGCCCGGCTGACCGATTCCCCCGGCGCCGGTTGTCAGCGTTGCGGCAAACCCGCGGTCTTGGGCGCGATACGGATAGCAGTCCCCAAAGGGCCAGCGTCCAAAAAACCCGGTGTTAAACCTGGCTTTAAGAAGCATTTCTGAAACCAGAAGATCGTCTTTGCGCGGATACTGCAATCCGCCGTAGTTGCGTCTGACGCCTGTTTTTTCCGCAATTCGACCCGTTAGAGCAGACGCCCACGTCGGCGCGCTGATCGGATAGGAGTGGTAATTCTCCGCCCGCTGCGATTCATGAAACAGCCGGTCTATATTGGGCGTTACCGCCATGCGATTGCCGTAGCAGCCCAAATCTCCTGGTCCGACGTCGTTTACAACTATCAAAATTACATTGTGACGTTTTGGAGCGGGCGCTTTTCCTTGAGCGGAAATCGGCAAAACCAAAGCCAACAGCAACGGCAAATAAAATAACGGTTTCATGACATTGCAACGCGATAAACGGTTATTGGAAACGAGCTATTAGCTTCTAGCTACTAGCCTCTAGCTTTGTTATTTTTGCTTCCAGCTTTAAAAGATAACGCTGAGAACCTTAAATGCACAAGCTAATGGCTAGTAGCTAATAGCTAGAAGCTTACAAAAAACTATTCCTCAATCTGCTTTTTTGTATTTCTGAACGCCGGCAGCTTTCGAAGCTCGTTGAGATTCTCGACAACGCGCTGACGAACCAGCGTCATAAGCTCGTCCGGACTAAGCGACATTACCGTCTCGACCGGAATCGGATCGCTGTATCGAATGGCAACTTTTTTGAACAAGTGCATTTTACCGTGTTCCTGACGCGGCATCGCGTCAAATGAGCCCTCAATAGCGGCAGGAACAATGGGCGATTTCGTCTTTTGAGCCAATAAAATCAATCCCGGCAGAAAATCCTGTAATTCGCCGTCAAAGGAACGGGCGCCCTCTGGAAAAAGAGCGACGCATTCATCATTTTTGAGACGTTTGAGCGCTTCTTTGATTCCGCCGATAGGTTTTTCTCTGTTAACAGGAAAAGAGTTCAAGGCTCGAAAAAACCAGCCCAAAAAGCCGTGAAAGAGCGATTCTTTCGCCATAAATCCCACCGGTCGCCAAGTAGCGCTGCCAACAAATGGCGGGTCCAGGTTGCTCTGGTGATTACATACAATTATCACGCGTCCTTTACGGGGGATTTTTCGCCAGTTATAAAACTTGCCGCGAAATCCAAAGTAAAACAATAATAAAGCAACCCGACGGGCCATGTAATAAACGATCCAATCAATAATTGTGCGTTTCATAAGATTATATTGAAAAAACGGTTAGCGGTTAGCCGGTAGGAATGTACGTTCCCAGCCGCTAACAGCTAACCGCTGTTTCGTTACGGAATTAGTCCGCTCTGAATTATTTTGGAATGCTTCTAATACTAGAAGTTGTCGCGTTAGTCTTCCAAAGAAATCGCTTCGGACGGGCAAGCGTCAACACAAGCGCCGCAACCAGCGCAAGCGTCAGCGTCAACCGTGGCAACGTCGCCGTCGAGCTTAATCGCTCCAACCGGGCACGTATCAACGCAAGAACCACAACCAACGCACTTGGATTCATCAACTTTAGCTGCCATGTTTTACTCTCCTAAAAAAATGGTTTTAATTAAGTACCGATACCGTGGAAAACATTTCCACTACAAATGTTACGCTAAAGGCAACAAGATGTTCGTTATTTATAAAAGCAGGAGATTTTCAATGTTGAAAATCGGATTTCTGCTTTTTGGATATTGCTTTTGGACGGTTCGCCAGGAAAACAAATCAACCCAGCATTTTTTGAACTTCGGATTTGATTTGCGATTCAATCGGACCCTTCATCATTGCCAGCAGCGTCGGCAGCGTTATAGAGACTTTTACGTCTCCGCCGGTTGCGTCGCGTTCGACAATGTCAAATTGACCGGTTATATCCATTCCCATATACCGAGCGTCTATCAAACCGCCGTTGTCTTGCCAGGTAATATCCCAGCAACTGTCGTATTGAGGGTATGTTTGACGAGCTTTCTGTTCCAGATCTTTCATCTGTTTGAAAGCGTCTTCTTTTGTACCTTTGTATTCAAAACTGAAAGCTATGTCGGACATATTATACGTTCTCTGGTAAGGCAATATAACTTCAGAGACGCTCCAAAAGAACGTCTCTGTTTCTTCCTTTATCGTCTTAATAAATAATTATAATAAAAAAACTCTCTCGATACAAGAGGGGTTGCTTAAACTTTGACAAAAATTCTTAAAAATTGATGTTGCATTTCCCTGTAAAAATTGTTAAACTATCCCCAGTTTTCTATATATAATGAAAGAAATAAACAGCAATCCCTGTCGAAATACCGTTTTCTTCAAAGACAACTTTCGAAGACTTGCTCTATTGACGTTTTTATTTGCGCTAACAAGCATTTTTGGGTTGATAATTGGCTGTAAAACAGTAACGCCAATTGATCCAACGGGAGAATATATTTTCAGAGATGCTTCTGGGCCAACTTGCCCAACTCCCGCTTATTCCAACGGCAATTGCTCAACTTGTCAAACCTGTCCAGCGCCGCAAAGAAGTACAACAACCTGGCTTGGTTCCAGCAGAGATCCCGGCTCTACGGTTCCTCAAAATACGACGCCGCTTCTTTCTCCCTCAAAAGAAATAACCGAATTGATTTTGGGACCGACAGACCCCGTCGCTCGCGTTGGAACGTACGTTGTTATGGTTGCCGGCGTTAAAGATCGCGGCGGGAATTATCGTAAAAACAAACAGGTCGAATGGACTATTGACTGTTCCTCGCCCGGCGGATTCATCGACGTCGATCGTCGTGACTGGTGCGATCTTTTTGCGGGGGAGTGGGACCCGCCCAGAATTGAGAATCCGCGTCACGCTTTTACCAGCACGTCCAGAAAACCGCTGCGTTTGACAAAAGGCACAACTACCCCTCTGGACGACGTTGTTATTCATGAAGGACAAACCTGGACTGCCATTTCTTCTCCGTGCGAGGGAACAACAAAACTCACAGCCGTTGCGTTAGATTCCAACGATTGGCAAAGACGCCTTCGCGCCGCTCATATTCATTGGATCGACGCCTGGCCAATTCTTCCGCCCGCAAAGATAGCGCAAAACTACTCTCAAGCGCTTCGTCTGCAATCGTCCGTTTTCAGAGCTAACGGTTCCGCGGCTTTGGGCTGCATTGCCGTTTACGAAATCGTCAGCGGCGACGACGTTGAATTTAAAACGGATTCTGAGAATTCCAATGCTGAAAAAATAACGCAAATCATCGTTCCAGTTGGCGGGAATGGAATTGCTGAAGCCCAGTTGGTGAAAAAATCGGCGTCTGCCGGACAAACAAAGATTCGAACAACGCTCATTCGTGACAACTCTGACGGCAGATTTACCGTTCCAATACGATTGGCTCAAGGAGAAACGACTGTCGACTGGGGAGAAACAGGGCTGCTTATTTCACGCAGCGGTCCTGCAATTATTTCTGGAGGAACGGAAGCGTCATACAGAATTACCGTCCAAAACGTCAATTCCGAAACGTTGAATGAAATTGTTGTTACAGACACCGTTCCAGAATCATTTGAATATCAGCGAAGCGTTCCCGTTGGCCGCGTTTTGGACGCCCTGGTTACAAATCCAAACGGAACAAGATCGCAAAAAATTCAATGGACAATACCCAGCCTTGATTCCGGACAAACTCAAACGTTTGACGTCATTTACCGACCTCAATATGAAGGCGATTATAATTTGATTTCAACAGCTCAAACCGGTTCTGTTCAAGCAGAAGACGTTTTGCGAACTCGCGTTGTTTCTCCTGGCGGATATCCTCTTCAGCAAACGCCTGCTCCGACGTCAACTCCAAGTCCGTTGTCAAATCAGGATTCGGGTAATATAGACCTTGACATCCAAATTGTTTGTCAGGATCGCGCAAGCATCGGCAGCGAAGTCGTTATGAACGTCTATGTAAAAAATAACGGTTCAGGAACGCTGACAAACATACTCTCTTCTGTAACCTTTACTGCTGGGCTGTGCAGTTCCGTTGGCGCCAGTCCTGTTCATCTGAAGCCAATGGACTATATTGAACCAGGAATGACGCGCGACGTTCGTCTGACGTTTTCTGCCATTGCAAATGGACGTCAAACCATTAATTTGGAATTGATTGCTCCAAATGGACAGCGTTTTAATCGACAGGTCTTCGTTACCGTTGAGGGCGACGCTTGTCAAACGCAAGCCGGCGCCAGCATTTACCCGACAGACGTAAATGAATCGCCGGATTCAAACCAAAATTCCATTCTTGAATCTGACAATTCTCGAGCAAATAATAATTTGATTGCAGAGAATTCAATTATTCTTAATGTAACAGCGCCAAGCGAGGTAAAAACCGGAGAGGAAATACAAATTACTCTGGATATTGGAAATCGTTCAAGCAACAATCTGTGCAATATCCGATTAGCCTGCTTTTTGGATAACAATTTTGAAATCGTCAGAAATACAACAGGGCTTGTTACAGCCAATCCGCGTAAACCGTATTGGGACGTTTTAACGCCTATTCCACCCAATAGCGGGAGCCGATATTACATTGTTGTTAAATGCAATTCTGCCATGCCAACAATATCCAGCTTTGTTGTTCAGCAGGGAAATACAGACTTGATTAAAAAAGATTGTCAAATTACTGTTACACAATCCAGTAATCTCAATACCGTTCAAGATACAAATCTTCCTGACAATGTTGACGCGTCCGACTCATTAGACCCAATTCCTGACGTCAGCATGCCCGAACCAGATACTGCGCCAATGCCGGAATCGGATTTGCCCTCGTTAGACGATTCCTCTTTGGAAGTCCCGACTCTCGAGGAACCCGGCGCAGAATCGTTGGACGTACCAGCGCCGGAATTGCCAAATCTTGACGTTCCAGACGTCAACAACGAACAAACAAGCGTTCCAAATGATAAAATCAACGTTGAAATAACGACCAGACGATCAAGCATCAAAACAAATCAAACGTTTACATGTCAAATCAATTTGACGAATAATACGTCCGAGACAATGAACGACGTTGTATTGGCTTTTTATTTTCCGATGGATTCATTTAAGCTGATAAAACTCGGAACAACAGGAGCGACTCAATACGATTACAACGCTTTGGGAGGTTTTGTAACTTTTAAACCGGCAACATTGGAACCTGGTCAGTCATTAAAATATTATGTACGCCTTTTACCTCAAAGGAACGGCATAACGGAATTGTCTGCTGCGATTACAGCAAAAGAATCCGGTACTACAGACGTTCAACAAAATGCGAAAATAACCGTTAATGTTGAATGACGTTTCTATACAGGTTCAACAGGTTTTCTGAAGCCTGTTGAACGGAAAATCGTGTAACAGCGATTTCTCTTGCTTTTTTGCCGAGTTGTTTTCTTAAATCGTGGTCAAAAACCAGTTTCTCAATTGCAGTCGCTAACGCCTGAGCGTCGTCTGGGGGAATAAGCAAAGCTGCTGAATCTTTTGAATCAACGTTACAGAAAATCTCTTTTGTTCCCCCAACGTCGGTTGCAACAATTGGCAAACCGGTTGCTGCAGCTTCAAGAAGAACTCGCCCCAGCGGTTCTTGTCGAGCTGTATGAACATAAATATCGAGGCTGCGTAACCAGTCGGATAAATCCGGCAACTGTCCAATAAGAGAAAAACGTTTATCTGGAAAAGCCGCTGCCAACTGTATGAGCTTGTTTTCCAGCTCTACGGTTTCCTGTTTATTCGACTGCCGACTGCCAGCAATTTCATATTGTAATTGAATTCCTCGCTGTTCCAACAATTCAGCCGAGCGTAAAAAGACGTCCATTCCTTTTCGCAGCGAAATTTGACCAGCAGTTCCTACTTTAAGCGGGGCGTTAGTCTTTTTATCTTTAGATGGATAAAAAACAGAAAGATCAACGCCGTTGTACAAGACAACCGCTTTCTTTTCGTCTAACCCCTGATTTATATGATACGCTTTTGTCGCAGAAGAAACGCACGCCAGAGTCTTGTGACAATTCAAATCTGCTATTGTTTGACGGCTCAGTTTGATTATATCGCGAATATGTCCCAGGCTGGGGATTTGCTCTTGTCGACAAATGGGTCCTGCCATTCGCGAAGAAGACAAACTGTTGGCGTGAACGAGAAAATCGGATTCCGTATGCTGTCTGTAATCTTGGAAAATCTCAGAAAATTCTTTTCGCAGATCGTCAATTGCGCGATTGGAATCGCCTGATTTCCAATCCAGAGTATAACCTGGAATGTTACGGCGACGAAATTCTTCTGTCAGTTCGCCGGACGATGGAACGACAGCGCTGTAATTCACTCTGTCGTTGAGCTGGTCGATTGTTGACAGCAGCGATCGTTCAGCGCCGTTGAGATTGCCGAATTCGCAGATTAGAAGGACGTTCATTCACCAGAAACCAGCTTTTTGTCGAAATAATTGATTTCCATGCCGGCGTCGACGATAATCTTTTGAGCGACAATTCCGCTGGAGCGGGGCGAGAGCAAAAAGACTGCCGTTGCTGCCGCTTCTTCAGTTGCAACAGCTTTACCGCGGGGAATGACGCGTTCAGCATACATGTACGAATCAACGTATCCGGGAATTCCTGCTGAGGCGGACGTCTTGAGCAGTCCAGGCGCAACAGCGTTGAATCGTATGTGACTAAACTGGCTGAATGATTTGGTCAAAAACGCCAAAGAGCTGTCCAACGCCGCTTTGATGGGCGCCATATAGCCGTAGTTCTCGCTCGCCATGCGCGTCGTCGAAATGGAAATTGTAACAACAGACGCTTCCGGATTGAGTCTGTCTTTCAACTCGTTGCTGATATTGATCAACGAATAGCAGGAAACGTCAACTGCCTCTAAAAACGCCTTTTTGGGCGTCTGATGAAAGGGCTTCATGCCGTCTGAGTAGTCGGCAAAAGCAATTGAATGAACCAGACCATCGTATTTTACGTCGACGGATTCCAAACCTTTCCGAAGCTGAACCAAAGATTCCTGGTCGCGGACGTCGCAAATATAAACCGGACGTTTCGGGAAGAGTTTTTGAACTTTTTGAGCGATCTCGTCATTTAACACAACAAAATCGCAAAACGCGCCGTTTTCTGCCAACTGAGCGGCAATGTTGTACGCAACGCTCTTTTTATTTGCAACGCCAAAAAGAAGGAATCGCTTGTCGTTTAGCTGTAAATAGTCTGTCATAATTATCCAGATTTTTGAGACGTTATATCAACAAATGAGTATGAGTCAAAAAAAACAGGACGTTTGACTTAAACGTCCTGCTTAATGATTTACTTTGCAGCGTCGTTTGACTAGGCAATTGCCTCTTCACGAGTATCTACAATATTGACTCTGGTAGAATTTTTGTCGAAACGAACAAATCCGTCCTTCAACGCGAACAGCGTCCAGTCTTTGCCTGTTCCAACATTAACTCCAGCCTTGAAAACCGTACCGCACTGACGAACAAGAATGCTGCCAGCAGTAACTTCTTCGCCGCCAAATCGTTTGACGCCGCGGCGCTGCGCCTGTGAATCGCGACCGTTTCGGCTCGATCCTTGACCTTTTTTATGTGCCATAATACGTTATTCCTTCCTGTTCACTTTGTGAGTTGAACGTCTTGTTTGTATTTCCTCAAAACTTTTTACAGCTTTTTATGGAATTTATATCCTAATTGAAGCTACATTATAGCCAAATTTAACAAGGCGTCAAGTACCCATAGGGCGAAAAACCCACAAATAATCCAATTCTCCCTGCTGACCGTAAATAATATCGTTATCGCTTTCATTAAATTCGTCTGCAGGACGCCAGAAGTTCAGTTTGAGAACCTTGTGTTCAAACGTGCGATTTTTCCAAATTTCTTTGGAAGCTTCTGCTCCAGAAGCCTTAACTTCTCCATCTTTCCAGCGATACGCATTCGTTAAACCGCTGACGCAAATACTGAATTTACTCGTTTTGTTATCAACATCAACCCAGGTCGCAACTCCCCAATATTCTTCTCCCGGTTTAATCGTTCGGCACATTTCGATTGAGGTCATAAACTTTTGAGCAGGATCCTCGCGCGCTCGGATGCGGTCAACCGCCAACGGAATAAAACGTTCACGATATTTTTTTACGGTTTCTGTATACGTTTTATTATTGACGTCTAACGTTTTTACTACGCATTCCAACGTGAAATATGGAGCAAAGTTAATCGGCAAGTCAGAAGAAACAACCTTGAAGGCTTCATCCGTTTGATAAGTTACCATGGGACGATATGGGCTGGTTTCGCTGCTGACAGCAGAAGGCGTAGTCGACAGTTTTTCGTCCTTGTCGATATGGAACGCCTTGCCTGGATTGCGAACCTTGTAAACCATATACCAGACCTTCTTTTTCTTCATATTACCGTTCGGCTGAGGAATATCAACGTCGATTACCCGGACCGGCTTAAATTCAAACTCCAGATACCAAATGTCGCGATGGAACGAAACGTCTTTGGCAAATTCAAAATCTGGATTTACCGCCAAAAGTTCTACAACATCATGACGGTCAAAGGATTTAGCCGCTTCCAGGAACGGATCGACTTTGTACATTACATGCGGAGCGAGCTTTCTGGTCGGAGCTTTATTTGGATTTGGCGCCGGCTGAGCCGTCGGAGCTTGAGCCAATGCCAAACCGCTGCCAATAAAAGCGACGATGGTCAACGCATAAAAAGCGCGAATAAATGTTTTTAACATAGATCGTATTAATTTAGGTAAAAGTAAGTTGTTATCTAATCCACTACTATTATTATATTATAATCCATAATTTTTTCAAGTGAGTCTTTTCTTTCTCAACTTTTATAGAAATTTTTCAACTTTTCCCTATCTTTTAAGTGT
>JAZMZV010000274.1:0-71191 GCA_045586185.1 Thermoguttaceae bacterium
AGTAGGGAATAGGAAATAGGCGCGAAGCGCATCCGCTAGAACTGCGTAGCAGTTCAACATTAATAGCCGTGGGTTTTAACCCACGGAGGGAGTAGGGAGTAGTTTTTAAATTCGCCGCAGGCGAATAACTATTCCCTATTCCCCATTCCCTATTCCCTATTCTAATGGCTAACAATCTCAAACGGACTTTGTGAATTGAGCCGCTGTTCAATCCAGGCGGCGGTTTCGCGAAGGGACTTGAGGTATTCCGCCCATTTGATTTCCTGTCCATCGATACTGTACGTCGGCTTGGGCGCGGCGGTAATTTCAGCGATTCTTTCGAGAATCTGAGCGTGTATGGTTCGTAATATTGTTTCGTTCATGATAGTGAGGGGTAATGTGAATTAGCAATTGTCAATTAGCAATTATCAATTATTGAGGCGCGAAGCGTAATTGCTCATTGCTAATTGCTCATTGCTAATTTATATATTGTCTCCTACGGTAAATTCGCCGGAGCCGGAGTTGGTGTAAAATGTGTTGGAAACGAGGTCGTACATTCCGGGTTTATTATCCGTTTTTCGGTAACAGGGTATATAATCTGCCGCTTTAGCCTCGTTGATGTAACACTTCCAGTAGTATATTGCTACGCTTGCTTTTTGTCCTGAGACGCCGTTGTTGTCATATAAATAGATGTTTCTTCCCGCGTATGTATTGCTATACGATGTGCTGGCCAGGGCAACTCCGTTGTGAGTTCCTGTAATCAGCTTGTTGGCATCGTCCATTGTATAATCAAGCGTATTTTCAAGCAATGAAGAAAAGACGCTGTTGCTGCTTGCAGCCCCTCTATTGCCAGCTCCCACGCCTATATTGTCGTTCGTATAGCCGTACACGACCGCCGTTCTGTACGTCTGCTGCGCCCCCATAATTGTCTGGTTGTAGAAGTGTCCGCCGCTAAACTTCATTTTTACGGTCAAGACGTCTCCCGTTGTTGGATTAATTTGTGTGTCTATGTATTGACTTTTGCTGCTCTTTAAGTATTCCACTTGTTGATATCCAGCGGGTAACAATCCCCCGCTGTAAAAAAGTCTCATTATTGATCGACAGAAAAACTGAGCCTGATTCATTTTGTTGACCTTCAGCGGGTAATAATCTCACGCTGTTACAAATTTTCTTAATTGTTCGACAGTAAAAAAGCGCCTGATTCATTTTATAATTTTTTAATCTTGACCGTTGCCGCTTACAAAACAAACAATCTGTATCGAATCAGAAACGACGAGGCGCCCAGGGCGACAAGTCGGAACTCGACAAGATAATGCCGCCCCGATTTGGCAAAAGGACTGGCATATCTGTCGGTAACGATTAACGTCCAGCAAAAATTGAATCCTTTGTCGTCTTCCGTCCAATGGGGATTCTTTTGAAGCTGGTTAAACAAAACGTCCGAGACGTTCAGCGCGACTTTGGAATGTCCGATAATTGCGGTTCGCGATTCCGGCTTGCCGTCGTTGAGCAAATAAACGCTGTAGGTTATGGAGTCGACGTCAGACGGTTTAATCAGCGATCCGTTGAAGTCGACAATGCGCGCCATAAACGTCGCCGATCCGTCTTGAAATACTGTTGCGTGATAATCGTGCATGATATTAGGGAGTAGGGAATGGGGAGTAGGGAGTAGGGAGTGGTATTAAAATTCGCCGCAGGCGAATTACTATTCCCTATTCCCTATTTCCTATTCCCTTAACAACGCATTGCTTCTCTGCGGTCGGAACGTAAACGCAGGCGGCTTCTACCGACCCAAACCGAAACCGTCGCGGACAGGACTTCCAAAACAGGATGCGCCGTAAAATATCGAAAAAGGATGGCTTCATGATAATTAGGAATTAGGAATTCGGAATTCGGAATTGGCTCAAAGCGCCACAAATAACCATCGGTGAACGCGAAGCGTAATTCCGCATTCCGCATTACGCATTACGAATTAATTCACTCCCGTTACCGGCTCGGCGGAGACGTTCGTTGTAACGTTTTTAGTCGCGTGCAGCGTTTCGCCGTCTGTCCGGTAAATCGACCAGGTTTTATCGGCGTTGAGCTTGCTTTCCAGCGCGCCCAAAACCAGAGTCGTCAGGGAATGTTCCGCTGCGGTCGCCTCGACGTTGGACACGGACCGGGCCAGCGCCGCGTCCGCGATCTGATTGGCGGTCGGGATGTCGGCGGCAGTCAGCGTCGACAGCCCGGACTGAATCTGGGCGACGGTCGGAACCGCCGGGACGGTAACAATCGTCATCGGCATGGCGGCGGCAGATGCGTGCGAAAACGTCAGCACGACAACGTCCGCGTTCATTTCCGCCGCGGTCAGGACGATTTTATAAATCCCGGGCGAATGACTGGCGTCGACTTCCACCGCTGAATTCGTCGCCAGCGCCGGAGCGCCGCCGTCCAGCGACACGTAAACGCTGATCGACGTCGCTCCCGTTACAGGACTCCCGTCCGACGGATTATACACAAAAAACGGGATCGTAGCTGATTGGTTTTTGATCATGGTTCGCTATTTGTTTCTAATTGAATCTCGTTTACCGTCCAGACTTCTACGATGGCGGATTCTTCTTGTCGCCACGATTTTGTAACGTATTGGGTTTCGGGGTTGTAGTCCGGAACGGGTGTTGTGGCAAGGGGGTATCCCAAGCCCAGCTGGACGACGAGCGCGTCGGGCGGGTTGGCGATGCGCCGGTTCTCGTGTCGAATCGATCGAACGCGAACGGGGCTGCCGTTAATAAGGTTGTAGGTCATAATTTATCTTCCCGACATTTGCGTCGGGAGCATCTGTTTGCAGTCGATAGCAAGGTTGTAGGTCATTCTAAAACGCTCACTTTCTGGACGGTTCCGACATACGTTCCGAATCCCTTTTCGATTGCGACGCGGTACCGGGTCTCGGCGGCGGGAATGAAGACGCCGTCGGCGCAGTCGGCGCCTTCAAAAATCCAGTCGTTGGCGCCGTCGGCGGGATAGGAAAACGTCGGGGCGCTGGCGGGCGCTGCGAATTCAAATCCGCTGTATTTCATGCCCGCGGCGGCGGACAGGTTGATCTCGGTTATGGCAGAGGAAGAGAACGTATAAAGCGTATTGTTCGCCAGCGTCAACGTTATGCTGGCAGAGGAAATCGTTATTTCCGCCGTCTTCGCGACGGGCGAGAGCTGGTAAAGCATGATATTAATTCGTAATGCGGAATTCGGAATTCGGAGTTACGCAAGTGCTCATCTAAAGATATTTCCGCATTCCGCATTCCGAATTCCTAATTAATTAAATCATCCAGTGCATTTGACAACGTAGCGCGGGTCGAGCACGGCTGGGACGCCGCGTTCAGACGCCTTGTAACGGACAAGAATGTCGCGTTCAAAGTTGGCGTCGGAATTGACTACAGAGCGGGTAACGGTAATGGGCCAGTTTTCCATGTAGGCAAACGCCTTTTTGAAGTCGCCGAGGTACCAGTACTTCTTCGCATCGTCGGCGCTGACGCCGGAGGCGATAAGGCGTCGGTACGCCAAGGCGCTGTCCATGACGTCGTAATGGCGCAGCGGGTTTCGGGTTGTAGTCGACTGGAAGTCCGACAGGTTGAAGACGACTTCCCCGTCGAGGAACGTTCTGGCGGCGGCGAACCGGTACGCCGGCATGACGAGTACGGACTTCGGCTGAATGAGAATCGGCTCGCCGGTGGTCGGGTCGAGGGCGTCGGCGAAAAGCTGTTCCGCCTTGTCGACGTTTTTGTAATCGACCAGCTCGTTGCTTGCCAGCTCGTTAATCCAGGGGCTTCCGGCTGCGGAATAGTACGTGTTGTAGGACGAGCCGTTGAACTTGTACGTGTTAGTAACGCCCAGCACGCAGTCGAGAATGCGCTTTTCCTTGTTGAGTCCCAGCGCCTCGCCCGCTTCTTCCGCCCGGCGGAGGATGAGGTTAGTGCGGTCAAAGAAAATCGCCTCGCGGGTAATCGGAACGATCAGACCGCGCTTGACGGTCTCCGGCGTTTCGGTGTACTCTTCCGACAGCCCGGCGTTGGGGTACGGCATGCCCGGCGCGACTTCCATCGCCTCGTCGCCCAGACGTCCGATGCCGGGAATCTTTTCGCCGCTAAAGCGAGTGGGAATCGTGCTGACGGCGCGGCTGAGAACAAAGGCTTCGTTCTGATACGCCTGACGAATTTTCGTGAAAATAATCTGTCCGGAAATGTTCAAAAACGCGGTCAGGTCAACGCCGTCGGATTCCGAAACGACAGCGCCTGAGTTGTTGCGCGGGTCAAGAGAACGAACCCATTGAGAGCCGTTTTCGACAACCGTTTCCGCCAGATCGCGAATCGAGAAATCTTCCGGGGCGAGCTGACCTTCGTTTAACGCTTCCGACAGATGGTTCACCGTCCGGGCTGCCCCGTCGAGTTCAAACTGTCGCTTGAGTTCTTTGTAGTTGAGTGTGTTCATGGTGGGAATATTGAAAAAGTGTGATGAGAAAGTGATTGAATTAGCAATTAGCAATTAGCAATTAGCAATTGAGGCGGCGCTTTGCGATAATTGCTAATTGATAATTGACAATTGCTAATTGGAACTGCTGCTGGTCGACGGTACCGATTGAGCATCGATGGTCAGACCGCCGGTGAAAATCGTGGAGGCGATTTGAATATAGACGTTTTCGACGTTAGCGGCTTCCGCTCGAATAACGCGTCCGACGGCGCAGCGGGAATTTGTAACAGCGACGACTTTCTGGTCTTCGAGTTTGTTTCCGCTGGAATTGGCGGCTGGCGCGACGAAATCGCCGAAGGCAAATTGAGCGCTGGCGCACGGGAACTGGAACGCGCCGGATGTGGCGATGCGAACTTTACTCGCCGTTCCTTCCGGTTTCGCCTGCATGGCAACGCCGAGGAACTTGGCGCGGAATCCCGACTGCGTCGCCGCCAGGTTCGAGCTGAAAGTAAACGCAGACGCCGGTTTAACGGCTCCGTCGTCGAGATAAACAAGATCTCCCATCGAAATGGAAGTTGTACTGGGTACATCGACGGTAACGGGATTCGTTTCTCCCCACCGCCATCGCATGGAATTGGTCATAGTAATAAAGTTGGTTAAAGGGTTAATGTAATTAGTGATTAGTAATTAGTAATTAGTAATTGGCGCAAAGCGCCTCAAAAAACCATCGAGGAACGCGAAGCGTAATTACTCATTACTAATTACTCATTACTAATTTTTCAAACGTCGTACGAAGTCCTCGAGCGTTTCTTCTTTGACTGCTGTTTGCTGCCAAGCCGAGGGCGGGCAGAGCGGGGCGGATTCCGTAACAGAACGGTTTTCGAGCGTCTGACAAAGCTGTTCGAGTCGCTCTTCCAGTTTTTCAAACGATTCAATCAGACGGTTAAAGCGGTCGTCTGCCGACTCGGTTTCAGTCGAGGCAGTAGGCAGTAGGCAGTAGGGAGTAGGGTTTTCCGCAGTGGTTTCAGTAGGATTTAAATTCGCCGAAGGCGAACTACTATTGCCTATTGCCTCTTGCCTACTGCCTAACTGCGCCGAAGGCGAATCACTATTGCCTACTGCCTCTTGCCTACTGCCTAAATCTGGGTCTTCCGACTCAAACAGACCGTTGGTCGTAGCGGGATCGGCGACGAGGTCAACGCTGATAACGCGAACGATTTTATCGATGATTGTCATGTCGTTTTCCTGATGATAAACCGCCTCGACGCAATGCGAGAACCCGACGTTGCCCGGCGCGTTGTGAGCGTCCCAAAGCAATTGTTTCGCCTGGGCGTGGTTGGGATTGTAATGGAAATCGGCAAACAGCCCGGAGTTCTCCTTGAAGACGACGTTGGAAACCGTCCCGATTCTGTCACGGTAATCGCGGGGAAGCCGGGCGGCTTCTTTGGAAACGTGGTTGACGTTGACCTTCGCTCCCTCGTACAGAGGCGCCGCTTCCCGAAGAACCTCCGGCGGATAAACGCGGCCGTTGCGCGACGTGAGTCCCAAAATCTTAACTCCGGAAATCAAACCGGAATCCGAATCGTTCGTCATCGGACTCGCTTCTCCGGCTGAAAACTCATGAAAAATTTGTTGCATAGTTGAATCCTTGGTTATACGTGGTGTTTGTAATTTATAGTGCGTAGTGCATAGTGCGTAGTGCGTAGTGCATAGTGCGTAGTGCGTAGCGCTAGTGGATAGTGGATAGTGAGGGGGCGCTTTGCGTCCTATGCACTAAGTACTATGCACTAAGTACTACTTTCCAGATTATTCCTCAGCGCAAACTCCTGTCTTGACAGAACGCCGGCGTCAAAGAGAATTTTGTCCGCCTGGGTTTCTCGCAAACGGTCTCGAACCGCCAGACTGGGCGCGACGGGGTGAATTTCAATTTGACTTAGTACGTCGTGAGGCAACCGTCCGGCAGAGCAGGCGACGCGAATGGCGCGCTGAAAGAGCGTTACGTCTTCGCAGGACAGCTCGTGCTGAAGTCGTTGGAACATGCGGACGGCGGGACCTTCCGCAACCATCGTCGAGGCGTAGTTCGCGTTCGAGGCGTCGGATGTGAGCATGAATTCCGGCATGACAAGTCGGGCGGCGATAGCGCGCAGTTCTGCCTGCAAGACTGTTACATACCGCCCGGCGTCGATGGCGGAGACGGGGAACTGGTAGTCGATTGTCGCGGATGCGTCGAGAATCGTGCCGGGTCCGTAACGGTTGAGCGCTGGACCGAATCCCGGCGCGGCGGCGTCGCGTTTGTCATTGACGAATTTATCCACCGCCGACTGACTGGCGCTTTGGTGTTTGCGAATAATAGCAATCGCAGACTGGATTTCCGCGACGATGGACATGTTCCGTAACAGTTTCTCCGCCCGATAGAGGTTTTTCCGAACGGGAAAAAACAGCGGCAGTCCGCGGGGAACAATCGAGTCGACGTTGGCTTTTCGGTGCTGAACCTGAGCGTAGGCAACGTACTGACCGTCAATCCAGTACCCGTTGATCGTCTCCGCGTCGAACTTGTCAAAGGAAATGCCCATGCGTTCGTTGGGAACGTTGAGCAATTGGTCTGGCGTTCTCACGCGTTCCGGGTCAACAAATCGCAGTCTTGTCATGCCGTCAGCGGTGGGAAAAAGACGAATAAAAACTTCGCCGTCACGATCCATGCGTCGAACGATTTCCTGCTGACGTCGATGCCAATGGTTCATTTCAAGGAACTCGTCAAGCCATGTTTCGACCTGTTCGATAACGCTGGGGTTGGGGTCAGAGTGTTTTTTGGGGCGAATGGTATACTGATGTCCGCAGCCGACCAGATAGTTGATTCGGTTTTCCAGCGCGTTGACGGCAAACTCGTTGTACAGCGACAGGTGTCGACAAATGGCGCGAACGGCGTCCAGGTCTTCTTCCCGTTCCAGAGGGGAAAGGGCGTAGTTGTCCGCTAACGCAACCCAGCGTTCGTTGTCGTCAAAAAAAGGCTCGTCGTGAGGAATGAAATTGTACGGCATGATTAATGTATGTAACAGTAATGATATTGAGTTTGTTATACGGATACGTTGAGCCGGTCGCCCAGCCCGTCGCCGCCTTTGTACGGCATGAGGTATTCTCCCGCCAGACGAACCGCCATTTCCAAGGCGTCGGGACCGTCGTCGTGATCGCCCAGAGGGAACTGCTTGAGCTGTTCGACCAGCAGGCGCGTGTCGGGAGTGATGCGGAACCGAATTCGTTTGGCGGAAAACAGCGCGCCGAGGGTTCGGATTCGCGACTGCTTGTTCATCGTGTTTTTGATCCCAACCGGGTCGACGGGCAGCTTTTGAGCCTGAAATTCCCGAGCGAATCCGTCTGCAAGGAGCTGCTGGAATTGGTTTGTTTCGATTCCGAAAACGCTGGGGCGAAACGCTCGATACAGCTCAATCCCGTCGGAAATAATCGATTCAATCGGACGCCGCTTTAAATCCGCCTGAACGTACAGCAGTCCGTCGCAGCCAACGGTCAGCATGACGAAGGCGGAATAGTCCCCGCGCTGAGCGTCAGCGCCTTTGCTGGGGTCAAGCGTCATGACTTTGATCTGATTTTGTAACGGCGCGTCTTCGTACCAGACGGAGTCGTCGAAGTAAGACTCCGGCCATTCGCACAGTTCCGGGTTCATGGGCGAATTCTGTTTTTCCCTCTCGAAGGCGATGTGTCCTTCTTCCGCCCGCATTTTCATCAGGGTTAACAAATCCTCGTTTTCCCGCCAGACGACCTTTGCGCCTTCAAGCATTTCCGATTCGTGAACGCGATAAAACTCCTCCGCTTTTTGCTGACAGTCAGGCGATTCCATGTTGAGGTAAAGCTCTTCCCACTGCTCCCAAAGCGCCATGTTTTTCGGCCAGCGCATGATCGAGGAAAACGTTTGGCTGCTCCAGCCGGGGTTTCGCGTTAGTCGCAGCGCGATAGCGTCTGGATGTAACGCGGTCGACAGACACAGAAAATTCGTTCTGCTGTTGCCGGCTTTCATAACGGTTCCTTCAAACCAGGACAGCGACTTTTCTCTTGCGGCAGCGTTGAGAATGTGAGTGTCATTTTGCAAGTCGTCTGCAATAATCAGATCGGGTCGAATAGCGCCGTGACGACGTCCGCGAAGCTTTTGTCCCGTTCCGAAGGCTTCAAAGACGCTGCCGTTGCCTAATGTAATCGTTGATTGAGTCCAGCGTTTTCCTCTCTTTGCAGCTTCGGGATAATCCTGTTTCAATCGATAGTTGGTTTCCAGTTCCTGTTTGACGTTGTTGAGGTGCGTTTGCGCCTGATGAAACGTATCGGACAGAATCCAAATGTATCTTGCTTTCCCTTCCAGCGCCATTCTCAGCGGAAACGCCAGCGTTCCCAAGGTTGACTTCGCGCCGCCGCGCGGACCTAAAACGTTGAGCCGACGACCCGTTTGGACGGACATCTCGTCCAGCTTTTTGCCCAGCCATTGGTGCATAATCGACGGCGGCAGAGCAAAGTGATCAGGAAGGTATTGTCGTCCCCATTCCAGCAGCGGTTGATTGCTCTCCGCCTTCCTCTCGCTTTGCCGCTTGAGTCGATGAGCGGCAATGAGTTTGCTTCTCAATTTGAGCGCCAGCAGGGAAAAGCAATAGTCAACGTCCATCTGGAAGAGAATTCTGTAACGCTAAAAATTATTTCTTATCGTCGTTGCCCAGCGCGGCAATTGTTTCCATGCGAATCACGTCGAGCTTTTTCAATAACCCTTTCCGCTGAACTGCGGCAGGACATTCTTCAATCAGGAGTGTTACAATCCTGTTCAACAGCGTATCGAGCAATCCGGCGGGGATAACGTCCGGTTTCTTTTTGAGGAATTCCTGCGGCGATTTCCGTTCCAGCAACCAGGCGGACGCGCGCCAGTTCTTTTCCTGCTTGGCAGCGTTGAACATGTTTTTAATGGACTCGATTTCCAGGTTCGCTTCCGCCCGGCGCAGCTTTTCGGCGAAGTCAGGATTATTTTGCGCCAGTTCGTCAATCGCCTTTTGAGTGCAGTTTACATATCGCGCCGCCGTCCTTCTGGAACATCCTACCGACAGCAGCGCCAGTATTTCTCGTTGTTTGATTTCTGAAATAGGTTTCATGAATAGCAGAATTTGTATAGCTGTCAAACGCGCGATTTTGTTTGACAGAGTTATTTCAAAGATAATGCAGTCTTGTTATCCGACATACTCAAAGCTGACAACGGCTCTGCCCATTGAGGATTTGTACCCTTTGCAAAAGTTGTCGATTCGTTTTGACCCCGTCTGTTTGACGCCGACAGCGCGCCAAAGGGGGCTATGCTTGCAATGACCAACCACGCAGGGGTGGCTGGCGGTGAGGTTGATTCGCGTTCCGGCGGATCGATAAATGTTGGCGACCGCTTCGGTCATTTTCATTCCGATTCCCAGCCCCTGATAGTCTGGAAGAACGACCAGACGCGTGAACCGTTTTCGATTCTTCTGACCGATCAGCGGCAAGACGGCGGCGAATCCGACGGGCTTGTCGTCCAGAATCGCCATGTACGAAATTGACATCGGGGACAGGCTTCCGCTTAAATAATGATGTTTCTTAAACAACTCCCAAGCCGAGTTTTTGCAACGAATGACATCGAACTTGATTGGCTCGCGCCGAAGACGCCTCCGTTCCAGCCGACCATCAGCCATGTCTAAAACCCAGTCCGCCTCGAGCCATTTTGCTGTGTCGTAATGACATGTAACAGCCAGAAATCGGCGTTTAATCAGACCGGATCGAATGTTCTTTGCCAGCGCAACGCAGGACGCCATCGCAACGGTGCGGTCGACGACCGACGTAAACTCGTCGAATACCAGCAAGGGCGTTTTCTCGTCTTTCGTCTCTCCCTGCGCCAGCGCGATTGCCAAGTCGCAGCGGAACTTCTCGCCGTTGGAGAGTATCGAATACGGCTTAATCCAGCTGGGCGGAGAACTGAACCCGACCGTATTGAACAGACGGATGATTTCTTTGATCGGCATCTTCTCCGGGAAGGCGTCCAGAACCGACTGCGATTCCGGCCAGTTGAACCCAGTGAACAGCGAGTCGCCGTACACCCGCCGGGCAACGGAGCTTTTCCCGCTGCCCGACGGACCGACAATAAGCCCTATTTGCCAGTTTTCAGACAGCGTCGGCGGGTCGTCCAGTTCAAAGCGCTGCTGCGCCTTTTTCTGTAACGGGACGTCGAACATGCCCTCTATTTGATGAATCCGAAACGAGTCGTAAATCGGACATTCAAGCGTAAAATTCATGGATTGTTACGAATTCAATTTACAAATTCAATAATTTACAGTTGAGACCTTCCTGCTGGAACCGTTCAAAGAGTTCTTTCTGCTCTTCTTCTCCGTTGCAGACGATAAGAATCTGAAACAGTTCCGGCACGGCGACTTCGTCCGGCGTTTTGAGTTCGTTCTCGAGCTCGTCTAACGGCTCGGCGTTGTTTTCCAGCATTGAATCGACCAGATTCCGAACGGCTTCGTTTTGCGTTTCGAGATTGGCGGTCAGTTCTCTGAGCAGATCCTCGTCCGTTCCCGCCATGGCGGAAAGCGGGTCCAGCAACGCCAGAAGTTTGTCCGCTTCCTTTTCGTCCAGGTCGACGACGAGAACCGGGACGTCCTGATCCGGGGTCGTTTCCGCTCTTAAATGCCCGTCGATGAGCATGTACTTCCCGTCGTCAGTTTTACGAGCCAACAGAGCGTCGGCATAGCCAATTTCCGCTAAAACTCCCTTGAGCGCGTCTTTCTGACTGTCTGGGTGAGTTCGCCAGTTTTTTGGGTTCGGTACGAGGTCTTTCGCCTTGACGTAAATGAGTTCTTTAATTCGATTTTTAATCTGCATGATTATGTGACGCCGTTAAATTTGAAGAATTGCTTTCCGGTCTGTTGACGCAGACAGTCAAAACTCGTTTTATTACGAACAGCCAGACGATAACCGCCCACGGCAGGATGACGATAGTCCAGATTGCAATCCACGACAGCCAATCCCAAAAGCGGGACGCAGCGTCAGGTTCGTTATCAGGTTCATCTGGTTCATTCAATCCAAGACCTTCAAGAATTTCTTCTCCCAAGGACGGTTCAGGAAGCGTTTGTTCCGGTTTGGGGATTGTGGGAGGCGGAATTTTTGAAATCTGCTCTCGATCCGGTTCCGGTTTTCGTTCTGGAATTGCAGACTGCAAAAAGTAACGAATTCGTCCGATTTGAGAACCGTAGAGACAATCGTTGTCTGAACCCCACAGCGTTGCAACGAGTTCTCCGGACTGGTTGAACACTCCGCCGCCGGAATCGCCAAAGCGAACGGTTGCGCCTTTGCGGTCGTACATTGCCTGAAGCGTGTCGCGGGCGTCGGCTCCCTGAACCTGAACGTATCCTTTAACAGTGGCGACTGTTACTTTAAAAATCCCGGCAGGTCCGTATCCGGCGGCGTAAACCCGAGCGCCGGGCAGAGGAATGGTCGCTGTCAGCTTCACAGGAACAGCGCCAGACGGCAACGCGCCGGGAATCGACATGTCCAAAATGGCGAGGTCGTATTCTCTGTCAATTGCCAGCGGTTGCACGGGACGTCCAATTTGATTGGAGAACTGTACGGTTGCATGGTCGGTTTCTTTTTCAAACAGATGAGCGCACGTAAGCAAATACACTCGATTCTGATAATAAATTAGCGTGCCGGAACCGTAACTGTTTGTTTTTGAGGAAGCGACGGCAACCCTGACAATCGACTGATTTATTTCGGACGGATAACAGGTTCCGCCGGAACAAATCACGCCCATTTGAATTACGCCGTAATCGGATTGAGCGCCATGGACGCTGACAGAATTCAGAAAAAACAATCCTGTAACGGCGATAAGAAGAGTTCTGTTCATTAGAAAATGGCAAGGATTAAATTTGTGAAAAGCGAGATGGGTTAAATGAATAGCTATTGACAAATGGGCGATTGACAATGGGCGCAATGCGAGGACAAGGGACGCCTATCTACACGCAAATTCCTGCTCGTTCAATTCTCTTTGAGCGGCTTCGGCTTCTTTGCGGCGGTGAATGACTTCGTATCGTTTTTGTTCAGCTGGACGCAGACAGAGAGTGTTGACAGATCTGCGGCGGCTGCGCAAGTCTTGTCCCATTGATTCCAGCAATTGAATTACGTCTGATTCCGAATAAGATTCCGTTTGAACGGGACTCTCGCAAAGCTGATTGTATTGCTTGGTCAGACAGGCTTTACAGGGCAGGGCGCATAATGCGCCGCAGGTTGGACAGCGTCCGAAAACTGAGTGTTCTGTAACAGGCGCCTGAATTATTTTTGCAAGACGTTGGGCAATTGACGGTCTTCGTTGAGTAATCGCCATTATTCGTCTGACCGCTTTGCGGGACGAGCCGGTTTGCCGGCAAATTTCCGTTTCTGCCATCCCTGACTTCGTCAGTCTGACTATTTTCCTTTGGACTTCCGGAAGAAGCATTCTTGATCTCCTTATCAATTGGTTTTGACAACCGGTCAACAGCTGCGTTTGCGTTCCATGTCAATTAAAACTGACTCTTGCTGTCGACTTGCTCATAACGCGGAACAATATACCATGCAAGTGTTCTATTTGCAAGCAAAAAAGGATACAAAAATTTTAAAAATGTTAAAATAATTCTTGTTGAGAGTTTTATTTAAGCTGAAAACGAATAAAAGAGATCCAGGGAATTGTAACGTTCAGGAAACAAAAGAAACAACCGTTACAAGAATCAGAATTGCTGAAAGGGTAAACAATACAATCGAGAGCCAATTCCTCGAAACGGTCGTTTGATTCAATTCGGATTTCAAAAGGCGCTTGAGATTTCGCCAGCGATGACTGTTGGAATATTTTTTGTTGGAAACGAGCGTAACGTTGTTCAGACCGGAAACGCATTCCAGATGAAGATCCAATCCCAGTTGAGGCATGTATAAACTGTCGCCTGCCCACTGGGCGTTTTCGTCAAGACGACTGGCAACTCTTTCCAGAATCCCTTTCAGCGTTGATTTGTCAATGTTGTATACAATCAATCGCGGTCGGCTGTACAAAATAACCAGCATGGTTATCAGGAAGTACAGAATTGCAAGAATAAGCCAGATGTACGTCCCGAATCGAATTGCCGCGTTGAGAGGGAAAAACATATTCATCGGTCCGACGAAAACCATTCCCGAAACCGCGGCGGACAATAACGCCATGTCTGCGTCGCCGGTGAGCAGAAACGGACGGCGCGAGGCGTGAATCATTCCCAATATCAGGAAATAAACCGCAAGGGGAATTAGCGACAGGCTTACAACAAACGAATTCACGACGTTTATTGTACAATTCAGAACGCAGTTCGTCAAGGGGCGGGGACAGTTTGGCTGGAAGTAAGGAGGGCGATATGAGAAGAATTATCAATTTGCAATTATCAATTAGCAATTATGCAAGCAGCGTCTAACGCAGAATAAATGCTCAAATTATTAAGTAAAAAATGGTTAAATTCAGCGCTAATTGGTTAAGGAAATTATATGGATGTCTTTATTTGGCGGTTTCTTAATTGAAAAATAGACGATATCTCCCGAATAACGCTTGTATTAAGTCGTTCTTAAGCATTTCTATTAATAATTAATATGGTATTTTAAAGATGGTATTTTAAAGAAAACTTTCCCATAAAGGGGGGGGCTGGTTCTTGACGAAAAATTGAAGTTCGGTAAAATATATGAAATTTTATAGTTATTGGTAGACGAATTGGCTTATCGAAAGCGCGCCTAATGCTGACGGAAGGTCAAGCAGTCTTTTTGTTTCACGTTTTTACGGCAGGCAAACCTGCCAAGAAGGGTATTCATCCATGACTAAGTACGTTTATAGTTTTGAAAAAGGCAAGGCCGACGGCAACAAAGACATGCGCGAACTGCTCGGCGGAAAAGGCGCGAACCTTGCTGAAATGGCAGCGAACAATCTGCCGGTTCCAGCTGGTTTTACCATTACCACGGAAGTCTGCACGTACTTCTACGACAACGGCAAGACCTATCCGGAAAGCCTCAAGGCTGAAGTTGAAGCTGCTATGAAAGGCATTGAAAACGCGATGGGCAAGAAGTTCGGCGACACCGAAAACCTGCCTCTGTTGGTTTCCTGCCGTTCTGGCGCTCGTGAATCCATGCCCGGTATGATGGATACCGTTTTGAACATTGGTTTGAACGACAAGACCGTCCGCGTTTTGGCTGAAAAATCCGGTTCGGAACGCTACGCCTGGGACTGCTATCGTCGTTTCGTCCAGATGTTCGGCGACGTTGTTCTGGAAATGAAGCCGACCAGCAAGACCGAAATCGACCCGTTCGAAAAGATTCTGGTTGCCAAAAAGGCTCAATACGGCGTTGAACAGGACTGCGACCTGCCGGCTGAAGCTCTTAAAGAACTGGTTGCCGAATTCAAAGCCGCTGTTAAAACTCAGACTGGCAAAGACTTCCCGGAAGAACCGATGGAACAGGTTTGGGCTGCTATCGGCGCCGTTTTCGGAAGCTGGATGAACGACCGCGCTATCGTTTATCGTCGTACATACTCGATTCCTCACACCTGGGGAACCGCCGTCAACGTTCAGGCGATGGTCTTCGGCAACATGGGCGACGACTGCGCCACCGGCGTTGCTCTTACCCGCGACGGCGCCACTGGCGTCAAGGGAATCACTGGCGACTACCTGATTAACGCTCAGGGCGAAGACGTTGTTGCCGGTATTCGCCGCCCGAAGAAGATCGAAGCTTCTCTGAAGGACGACATGCCCGAAGTTTGGGAACAGTTCCAGGAAGTTGCTCTGAACCTCGAAAAGGCTTATCACGACGTTCAGGACATCGAATTCACGATTGAAAAGAAGAAGCTGTACATGCTTCAGACTCGTAACGCCAAACGAACCGGTTTCGCTCACGTTCGCACCGCTGTCGAAATGTGCGAAGAAGGCCTCATTGATGAAAAGACCGCTGTCAAACGCGTTCCGGCTAACGACGTAACCCAGCTTCTCCAGCCCATTTTCTCCGGTTCCGGACTCAAAGGTCACGAACCGATCGCCAAGGGCGTTAACGCTGGTCCTGGAGCCGCCACTGGACAGATTTGCTTCCAGCCGGACGAAGCTGAAAAATGGTTCCAGAAGGATCCGTCTGCCAAGCTGATTCTGGTTCGACGCGAAACCACTCCTGAAGACCTCCGCGGTATGCAGGTTGCTCAGGGTATCGTTACCTCCTTCGGTGGAGCTGCTTCTCACGCCGCTCTGGTTTCCCGCCAGATGGGCAAAGCCTGCGTTTGCGGCTGTGACGGCATTGTTATTGACTACGCCGCCAAGACCATGACCGTTGGCGACAAAGTCTTCCACGAAGGCGACTGGATTTCCGTTGACGGATTCACCGGCAACATCTACGGCGAACAGGTTCCGACCGCTCCGTCTGAAGTTCTCCAGGTTCTGCGTGACAAAACCCTCAAGGCGGAAGACGCCCCGATTTATCAGCTCTATGCCAAACTGATGGGCTACGCTGACAAGTACAAGAAGCTCAAGATTCGCACCAACGCCGACAAACCGGATCAGGCAATTGCCGCCGTCGCTCTGGGAGCTGAAGGCATCGGTCTGACTCGTACGGAACACATGTTCTTCGATCACATCGACGAATTCCGCACCATGATTCTGGCTGACAACACCGCCGACCGCGAAAAGGCTCTGGAAAAACTGCTTCCGTTCCAGCAGGCAGACTTTGAAGGTCTGTTCACCGCGATGGACGGCAAGTACGTTACCATTCGTCTGCTTGACCCGCCGCTTCACGAATTCCTTCCCCACGACTTGGCTGGACAGGAAGAACTGGCTGCCAAGACCGGCATGACCGTTGAATTCATTCAGCAGCGCGTTCACGACCTGGCGGAATCCAACCCGATGCTCGGACATCGTGGATGCCGTTTGGGAATCGTCTATCCGGAAATCACCAAGATGCAGGCAACCGCCATCATTCGCGCCGCGATCGCGTGCCAGAAGAAGGGCATTGTCGTCAAGCCGGAAATCATGATCCCGTTGGTAACATGCTTGAACGAATTCGCCAACCAGGAAGCCATCATTCGCGCCGCCGCCGACGCTGAAATCGCCGCCGCTGGCGTCGAACTGAAGTACATGGTCGGTACGATGATTGAAATTCCGCGCGCCGCTCTCAACGCTGGCGACATCGCGAAGAAGGCGGAATTCTTCTCCTTCGGAACCAACGACCTCACCCAGACCTGCTTGGGAATCAGCCGTGACGACTATGCGTCCTTCATCAACGATTATCTGGAAAAGGAAATCTTCCCGAAAGACCCGTTCCAGGTTCTCGATCAGACTGGTCCTGGCAAACTGATGAAGATTGCCGTCAAGGAAGGCCGCGAAACCCGTCCGGAACTCGAACTGGGCATCTGCGGCGAACACGGTGGAGAACCGTCGTCCGTCAAGTTCTGCCACAAGATTGGTCTGAACTACGTTTCCTGCTCGCCGCTGCGCGTTCCGGTTGCGAAACTCGCCGCCGCTCAAGCCGCTCTGGAAGAAGAAGCTTGCTGCTGCTGCAACAAATAGTATTTGACTAACCGCGCCGGGAACGCCTTGTTCCCGGTGTCGAATCAAAGTTGAATCACCCGCGCCGCCTGAAATCTCTCGATTTCAGGCGGCGTTTTTTATTTGTATTATATTCTTTCACCCCCCTTGAATAATTCTTTATTCTTTGTTAGAATATTTATTTAAGACAATTGCTGGTTTTGGGGAGGATTGATTGTTTTACCGTATCTCGCCTGTTACGGGCGAATTGCGAATTAACGGATTATCCTCGCTCCCATTTTTGTGTTTTAACATTTCCTGTTTAACAAGGAGTCAAAGCATGTTTTGTAGACATTGTGGAAATGAACTGCCAAATGAGAATGCTGTAGCATGCATGAATTGTGGTTGCGATCCTCGAACAGGAAAAGCCTATTGCCCTTTTTGCGGCCGTCAGGTAAATGAACAGCAGATTGTATGTATCCAATGCGGCAATTTTTTGAATTCTCAACCGCCATTTACAGGAACAGCGCAAAGAACAGTTGATAGAACAGTCGCTGGCATACTGGCGCTACTTCTTGGGATTGGAGTTCATCAATTTTACATGGGAAACACAAAGTCCGGAATTCTTCATCTTGTTGTAACATTTGCAACTTGCGGCGTTGGTTCAATTATTTCTGTGATTGAAGGTTTTATATATTTGACCATGTCTGATGAGGAGTTTTATAACACATATATTCTGAATAAGAAAGACTGGTTCTGATTATCTCAATTGGTCGTTGGTTCCATCGAAATTGTTTCCCGCCTGAAATTTCCCGATTTCAGGCGGCGTTTTTTTAAAATTCTAATAAAAGTGAAAAATTGGTCTTGATTAAAACAGAAAAAACGGCTACTATCTGAGAAAACGCCCGAGACGTCGGGAGAACTGTTTTTACCACCCGTTATTATGATTAGTCGCTATCGAACTACTGCCGCAGTTTTGTTTTGCATCGGGCTGGCGCTGTGCCTGTCCGGATGTCAGAGTTTCAAGTCGCAGTCGTTGAACGCTGAAGGCGTTCGGCGAATGAACAGCGGAGATACGCAGCAGGCGGAAGACATGTTTCTCCGAGCTCGTTCTGCCAACCCGGCGGATGCGGATGCGTGCTATAATCTGGCGATTATCGAGCATCAACGGGCGAAGTCTTGCGGAAATCCGGATAATTACAATCGGGCGGAAGAATATTATCGTCTGGCGCTGGACCGCAACCCGTCTCACGTAGACGCTTATCGCGGCTTGGCGACGCTGTACTGTGACGAAAACCGTCCAGACGACGCCTTCGCCCTGTTGGAAAACTGGAATCGTCAGGAACTCGGAAGCGTCGAGCCGAAGATTGAACTGGCGCGTCTTTATAACGAATACAATCGAGTCGATCAGGCGGAAGCGAGTCTGCGACAGGCGTTGGCGATGGATCCGCAAAACGTCCGCGCGTTGAACTCGATGGCATACGTATACGAACAGAAAAACATGTACGCTGAGGCGTCTGCAATGTACTGCAAGTCCCTGCAGGTATTGCCAACGCAGACGGCAATTAACCAGCGGCACGCTCAACTGGCTCAGTCGATGGGCGGCTGCGGAACCTGCGCGACGGGCTCGTGTCAAACGCAAATCGCGTGCGCGACTCCGCCTGCTGCGCCGGCGTGTCAGACTTGCGCTCCCAATCCGCCGGTCGCTTGCGCGAGCAATGTAGCGATTTGCGGACCGCAGCCGAAACCGCTTGATCCGCCGGGATGGGCAATAACTCCTTCAGCTTGCGTTCCACAATGCGTCAATCCGGTATTGTTAGGCAATAATTCGTGCGTTCCGACCCCTGCTAAGACGGCTCAAAGCGCTTCCTATTCTCCGTCGGTTGCCAATCAGGCGGCAGAATCCGAACAAAACGCGACGGCGGACAGCGGACAATCGGAATCAAATTCCATCCTGTCGAATTCGGAACCCGCTTTGCCGGAACAGAATTCGGCGTTGACGGAACAGGAACCCGCCATTCCAGAAGCGGAACCGGCTGTCCCGGAACCTGTTGTAACCGCTCCCGCTCCAGCAGTTCCGGAACCCGTTGCGACAAATCCCGTTCCGAAGAAATACCTTCCGGGAATCCCGACGGCTCCGTCTGTCGCATCGGAAAAAACTGAACTATATTGATATTGCATTGTTCCGGCATTTGTTGTATAATAATTTAAGAAAGCTGGAACGTTTTGGATGCAATATGCGTCAAATAAAAAAGATTGGTTAAAAACAAATCATTGTTGTTTATTTCAATAACAATTTAACGTTTTTTATAGTAATATAAAAAGAAAGGTAGTTTAAATGTCCACAGAAAAACCCGCACTCGATGCCGTTAAAACAGCTCCTGGTCAAGCTCCCGCTCCGCAAGTTCAGATCAACGACGACAAAGCTGTAACCAGCTACGCCAATTTCTGCCGCGTTACCGGCACGCCGGAAGAACTGATTATCGATTTCGGTCTCAACCCGCAGCCGATTGGAGTTCCGACCGCTCCGATTACCATTACGCAGCGCATCATCACCAACTTCTACACTGCCAAGCGCATTCTTCACGCTCTGAGCATGACCGTTCAGCGTCACGAAGCCGCCTTTGGCGTTCTCGAAATTGACGTTCAGAAACGCGTTCGTCCGAACCTTCAGGCCCCGGCGAAATAGTTTAGCATTCAGCGTATAGCTCAAACATAGCGTATAGAATTCAAAGCGCATAACCCCATACTATGCGCTTCATTCTATGCGCTTTGCGCTTATTATGACCAGACAAAATATCTCTCTTCTCGGCTCCACCGGCAGTATCGGCTGCAGTACGCTGGATGTAATTGCCCATTCAGGCGGGACAATGCAGCTCTGCGCTCTGGCGGGACACTGCAACGTCAAGCGGTTGATCGAACAGGCTCATCAGTTTCGTCCGAAATACGTTGCTGTTACAAACCCTCAAACGGCGTCTGAAGTTGACAAGTCTCTTTTTCCAGACTGTACAATTTTGCTTAAAGGCCCGGAATCGTTGATTCAGCTGGCTCAGCTTCCCGAGGCTCAGACGGTTGTTTGCGCGGTTGTCGGCAGGGCAGGGCTGGAAAGTACGATGGCGGCGCTGCAGGCGTCTAAGAGAGTTGCTCTTGCCAACAAAGAGAGCCTGGTAATCGGCGGAGAGCTGGTAATAGAAGCGTCTAAAAAGTACAACGCGCCTTTGCTGCCCATCGACAGCGAACACGGCGCTGTGTTCCAGTCCCTACGCGCCGGGAACCATTCAGAAATCAAACGGGTCGTTCTGACCGCCAGCGGAGGCCCGTTCCGGGAATATTCAGAAGAACAGCTCCAGTCGGTAACGCTTGATCAGGCGTTGGCTCATCCCACGTGGAAGATGGGTAAGAAGATTACCATCGATTCCGCAACGTTGATGAACAAGGCGCTGGAAATAGTCGAAGCCCGCTGGCTTTTCAATTTGACGGCGGAGCAGATAGCCGTCGTCATTCACCCGCAATCCTACGTCCATTCGATGGTGGAGTTCGTAGACGGGTCAGTAATCGCTCAAATCAGTCCGCCGGACATGCGTTTGCCGATTCAGTACGCGCTAACGTGTCCAGAGCGAACGCCAGGTCCAGCGCGTCAAATGGACTGGTCTGTATGTCATAAATTGGATTTTTTTCCTCCAGATTTGACACAAAAACGGTTCAAGGGCTTGTCATTAGCTCTTAAAGTGGTAAAATATGGAGGAAGTTCAGCCTGCGTAATGAACGCAGCGAACGAAATTGCCGTACAATATTTTATAGAAGGAAAAATCCCCTTCTTGGAAATTGTTTCGACGTGCTGCAAAGCGGTGGACGCCCATCTGCAGTCCGGGTTTATTCCCCATCCAACGTTGGAGGAGTTGATTCAAATAGATAATCAAACTCGCCAATGGACTCAGAGAGAACTGGACGCCCATGTCAATGCGTAATTCGGAATGCGTAATTCGTAATTACTAAGGAGCATAGCGTAAACTCCTTATTCCTAACATTAAACCATAAAAATGAGCGTAATATTACTGTCGTCTTTATCCTATTTGTTATCGCTTTCATTTTGGGCATCCGTACTGGTGGTTATGCTGGTATTCGGATTTCTGATTCTCATTCACGAGTTCGGACACTTTATCGTTGCGAAATGGTGCGGTGTAAAAGTCGAGAAATTCTATATTGGCTTTGACTTTTGGGGGTTGAAGCTGTGCAGTTTTCAGTGGGGAGAAACAGAATACGGCATCGGCGTATTTCCGCTGGGCGGCTACGTTAAAATGCTGGGTCAGGAAGACAACCCCGGCGAGCTTCGTGAAGAGTACGAGAAATCCAAGCTGGCGATTTATAAAGGTGCAGACGACATGGCGGATGTGGACGCCTTAGACGAACAGCGCGAAATTCTGCACGATCCTCGCAGTTATTTAGCGAAGCCGGTTTGGCAGCGAATGGCAATTATCGTCGCCGGCGTTACGATGAACGCGATTTTTGCGTACGTTGCCGGGATTCTTGCGTATCAGGCTGGCATTGAAGAAAACCCGCCGGAGGTTACCGTCGTTGCCGGGTCGCCTGCGTGGAATAACGGGCTGCGTTCCGGCGATACAATCGTCAGCATCAACGGCGTTCAAACCAGTTCGTTCAGCAAAGTTCAGCAGAACGTTGCTCTGTCCGGGAAGAAGTCCGAAAGCGGTCTGGAAGTTTGGATTAATTCAATTGACACGGATAAGTTAGAGCAGCTGAAAATCCCAACCAAAAGCAATGGTATGAACCAGGTCATGGGAATTCTGCCCGCCAGCAGTCTCAATTTACTGGAATCCATGCCGGGCAGACCGGGTTCTCCCGCCGCCGCGGCATTTTATAACGTAAAAGAAAAATCAATGGCGCTGCCGGAAAATACGTGTATCAAGGCAGTTGACGGAATTTCTGTAAAGTCGTACAACGATTTCGCAGAATATCTCCGCTTTCATCGCGATAAGCCCGTAAAGGTAACGGTTGGACCAAATCGTTCGTGTAAAGGTTCAAACGATTCTGCGCCTAAATTGAAAACCAAAGACGTTGTTATTCCTCCTCGCCCGTCTCTGGATTTAGGTCTGGTTATGAAAATCGGCAAGATAACCGGCGTTCGGCCAAACAGCCCGGCTCATCGCGCTGGAATTAAAGCTGGCGACGAACTTTTAACGCTTGATGGGATCCCTATTTCTGATCCATGGAAGTTCCCGCAGGTTATCGAACAGCGAGTCAAAAAACATCAGGAATCCGGGGAAGAAGAGCCTCTGTCCATTACGCTTGGAGTACAGCGAGTTCGCGAGCTGCGCCAAGGGGAAAAGGAACGCGACTCTGTTATTAGCGATAAGTTTACACTTTTGGACGTCAAACAGACGTCAGACTATTCCCCGATTTTGCGTCAGTGCAGCCTGGCAGTTCCAGAACTGGGATTCTGCTATGAAATTACAAATACCATTTCCTATGTTCTGCCCGGCTCTCCAGCAGACAAAGCAGGCATTCAGCCCAAGATGAAGATTACCGGATTCCAGATTTTGCCTCCTGAATATCCGGCAGACGAAAAGCTGGCGGGCGTTACAAAGGCTCAATGGGATTCCTATTTCGAGAAGTTCCCCAAGATCAATCTCGACGAACATCACCCGGACTGGGCTTTTGTGATGGATACCATTCAGAATTATCCGGTTGGAACAAAAGTTCGTCTTTTTACCGACGTTATGACGTACGATGTAACGCCGGAGGAGTCGAAAGACAGCTTTGCCGCTGATCGCGGCGTAACCGTTTACGCTAAAACTGCCAAGATCAGAGCGGCGTCTTTTGGCGAATCCGTCAGCATGGGCGTAGAGAAAACAAACGAGATGTTTTTACTCGTCTTTCGCATGATTCATCGCCTTTGCACCGGCGAGGTTTCCATGAAGGGGCTGGGCGGTCCTGTCATGCTGGCTCAGGTGGCGTACCAGTCCGCCAACCGCGGCTTTGGGATTCTCATGCTTTTCACCTGCATGATCAGCGCCAACCTGGCGGTTTTCAACCTGCTGCCCATTCCCGTCGTTGACGGCGGACACGTCGTCTTCCTGACTTGGGAATGGATTTTCGGAACCCCGCCGCCGGAAAACCTGATGGTTATTCTGTCCTACATCGGTCTGTTTATTTTGCTGGCTTTGATGATTTGGACGCTTCTGCTCGATTGTGGAATTATTTCCCGTTATAATATGTAACTCGCAGAGTTTTCAAAGATATTACTCAAACAGCGACCTGTTCTGATCGAATCCGGACAGGTCGCCGCTTTTATCTTTTAGCCATGCGACCAAAACGTTGCAGACGTATTCTATTTCCTCGTCGGTGAGAGCTTTGCCGGGCGCAATGTTGTGCCATTTCTGCAGACAGCCGCGGCAACAGCACCCCGTGGCGTGCTGAGCAATAAAGATAACGTGCCCGCGCATGGGCGTCTGTTTGCCGTCGTTGAGAGGGAATGCGCTTGCCAGGCGTTGAGAGATAATCGTTCGCGCCTGAGCGCGGATTTCGTCCCAGCCCCGCAGAGCGATATACGCTCTGTCCCGATTCGTCAGTTTAAATCGGGAACGAAACGGAGACTGTTGTAAGCGCTTTTTGAGATCTTCAAAAGATAGCATTATAGAGAAAGGAGTAGGGAATGGGGAATAGTGAACAGAACCTCTCCTTTGGCGAATTAAAACTATTCCCTATTCCCTACTCCCTATTCCCTAATAGCTAATTAGCCAATGAACTCATTCCCAATTTTGCGGGCGCGGTTCGGTTTGTCGAGGTTGATGCCTTCGGCGGTTCCGATCTGTACCAGCAGGTTCCAGCCAGCCATGAGCTGGAAGAACTTTTCGTAGCCCTTGAGTTCCGGCAGTTTGATGGTCGGGAACGGGGTGTCTTTGGTTGACAGGGCGACGACGGTGCAGCCGACGTTTTTCTCGAAGATGGACTGCATCTTTTCGAATTCCGATTCAAACGGTTCGACGAAGAAGATGACGTCGTTTTCGCGCATGATTTCTTCGACGCCGTGCAGAGCGTAGGTGCCTTCGAGGAAGTCGCTTTGCTTGCGGGTGATTTCGTTGGTTTTGAGCGTCAGTTCTTCAGCAACGCCGTCGTTGCGGCCGGCGAAGAAGATGGTTCTGGCGTTGGCGGCTTTTTCGATAATAGCCGGGTCGTATTCCGTCGTCATGATTTGAGCGGACAGGTCGGCGGCAGCGGTTTTGTTCGCGTCGCATTCGCAGCATTTAATCAGATTGCAGAGAATGGAACGATAAACCAGAGCCTGTTCGACAACGGACTTGGTAGCGGCAACAGCGTCTTCTTTTCCGCAGGAAAGAACAACGCATTCGTCGGACAGTTCCTGAAGCGGGGTTCCCGCGTTGGCGGTAACGCCGAAAATGTTCTTCTGACCCTTCGCCTTGAGCTGTTTGATGAGGGTGATGAGTTCCTTGGTCTTGCCGCTGTTCGAGGCGCCCATAACGGCGAATCGGGACAGGTCGTATTCGCAGCCCTGGAAGCTTCCGTCGGTTGCGACGGCGATAGGCAGCCCGCGTTTGAGAACGCCGTAGATAAAGCTCTTCGCCGGGAAAATTCGGCTGGAGCCTTCGCCGGTCAGAAAGACCGCTCCGGTCTGTTCAATCGCCTTTGCCATGTTGGCTGTCTGCGAAAAATCGAAGTTGCGAATGACGTCTGCCGTTTCCAGCATTTCCTTAACCAACGCAAAATCCTTGTAACGAGAATCGGTAAGATTCATAAGGGTCTCCTTAATAATACATTTCTGAGAAAAATTTCTCTGCCCAGTTCCAATTCCCGGACAGTCCAACTATATCTTATTATACATAATAATAAAAAGAATTCAAGCGGTCAGAATTGAGTTTTTTGTGAATAAAACGCTGCCGTTGTTCAATAATTTTTATAAGAAAATGTACAAACGCGTCGACGCGTCTGGCGTTGTCTTGTCAAAACAGCGTTATTCTACCAGTTCCAGCGTTTCCCAGAAAGACGGGTCTGAGCTGAATGGAGCGGGTTCGGGAGCCGTCAGAGTGATTTCTCCCAGGTCTTTGTCCTGAATTTTCCAGGCGATGCCCAACGTCGGGTAGTCGTCAGGACGGAAATCCGTCAGGGATTCAGCCGGAAAGACGCATTCGAGCAAATAGCCGTCCGCGGTGATTTGGCTGCGAACAAAGAAGTACGACGATTCCATGTTTCGAGGGTTTTCTTTTGCCAAATGAATCGGAATCGGGACGACGGCGGGGTCGTTGAGTTTTCTTCCCCCGCCGGTTGGATAAAGAGCAAACTGATGACATCCGCGCCCCGCCCGATGAACCTGGCGCATGTCGCGCATGTCGAGCCAAAGCAGAATGTAATCCCCGGCGTCTGTCATGGGAACTCGGCAGTCCAGCGGATGCTTTTTCCCTGTTACAGCAAACGAGATCCCCAGCCCGGAATCGTCCCACGCCATACGGACGTCAACAGGCGACGCCTTCCCGTCAAGGGCGTTGAACTGCGGCAGCGCATACGACACGTCCAGTTCCAGCCCCTTTTTAGGCCACGCGAGTTCTTTTTCCGAACTCCACAGGTTGGCTTTTCGATGGCACTGAAGCGCGAACTTAAACGGCAGACGAGGGGAAATAGGGAGTTTCAAGGCAGTAGGCAGTAGGGTATAGGCAGTCGGGAATAGGGAATAGGGAATAGGCGCGAAGCGCATCCGCTAGAACCGCGTAGCGGTTCAATGTTAATAGCCGTGGGTGAAACCCACGGAGGCAGTAGGCAGTAGGGAATAGGGAATAGGGATTAGGAAATAACTCTGAGCGACCAACGGGAGCGGTTTTTGGCAGGCGCGCGGCAGCGCGGACTGGGAGCGGCGCCTCGCCGCTATATTCTTAAGTCTCGGTTTCTCAGGCTGGCGAGGTATTCTGTCCAAGCCTCGGCTCCGTAGACGCGGGTAATGAGCGTCTTGAGGCGAGAAACGAGCATTTCGATTTCTTTTTGAATGGCTTCTCCGGCAGCGGATGCGGAGGAAATCTTGGCTTCGACCAACGATTGCAGCTGCGTTTCAAGCAATTCCTGATAAATCTTGATAGCGGTAATCGGCTGAGAACCTTCTGCCAACTGCGCCAGCTGAATGCTTTGCGGACGGCTGATTTTGGTCGGGTCTTCCTGCCAGAGGAAAACAGCGCGTTCCAAGTCCCAGTCTTCGAGGAAAATGTCCATCAGCAGTTCGTACTGCTGTGTCTGCTTGAGCTTGAGAAGACACTGATCCTGAGTTTCTTCCCAGATGCCGGCGCGCATGCTTTCGCTTCGCAGACGATGATACGATTCTATATCAGGACGAAGAGCAAACATTCTTTGCGCCAGCTCAATGGCTTCCTGATCCGCCTTGATTTGAACCTGATGTCCGTTGAGCCATTCCTTCAGGACGTCAGACGGTTTTGTTTCCAGCCGCTTTTCAACCAGAGCAAACGCCTGTTTTGGAAATCCCATTTTCATCAATCGCTCAACCGCGATAAGGGCTTCGTAATCGTCGGCAGAATCCAGAAAAACGGCAATCTGATCGAACTTGTGTTCCAACGCATACTGCTGTGCGATTTCACCAAACCAGCCGATTTCCTGATACAGTTTAAACCGGGTTTCGTCTTCCAGACGGGAACCGTAAAAGACAAGGCAAACCATGCCCCACAGACGTCTGGCGGGCTTGCTTTGGCAGCGATGGAGAGCGTCCCACGCCATTGCCGCCCAGCGATTGATGTGGGCTTCCGGCATTTCCGCCATCCAGCGAATGACTTCTTTGTCCAGCGTACCGTCAAACTCGATAGCGTCTGACAGTTCCTGGAATAAAACGCCTCCAACCTGCTTGACGCGCTGTTCTTCCAGCGACCCAATGGCAAGACGCATTAAATCTTCGACGCAGTCTCGACAGATTTCGTCAGCTGCGGAAGATTCATTTTTAGCGTGACGAGCGCGAATGACCTGGTAAATATTGACGAAAATATCGACAGCGGTATTCCATTCGCGCTGACGAAGCATGTCTTCGCCCAGCAGTTTAAGAGAATCGATAATTTCCCATAAAGAGTTGTTTGACGCCTCTGAAACCAAAGCCGCTTCAACGATGGTGCGATAGTCTTTGTCTTTGAGGGTTTCTCTTTTATCGACCGTTTGCGGAGCGCTGCGTTCGACAAAAGTTTTAGCGTCCGGACGCCGCTGAACGATTTGCATGAGAATCTCTTCCAGTTCGGCGCGGGAAAGCGTTTCGATAATTTCTTTTACCGACTGCCCGCGCTGAAAGTTTTCTCCGCGGTTGAGCCACGTCAAAACCAGCGCTGCAACGTGACGGCAGCGACCGTTTAAGCCGTCTGGACACGTACAGCCCGCTTCGACAATTTCGCCGTCGCCAAGCTGAGCCTGAACCCGATAAATCTTGTTCGCTCTGCCTTTACAGCTGGCTTTAAGAATAGACCCGTTAAGCTCAAGACCTGTCAGCGCCCCGGTATACATATACTGATACCCTTCCGCCAAAGCGGCGGCGCCAACGCGATCGCGAATTGCCTGTTCTGTAATATTGGTGAATTGTTCCATGGAATCGTTGTCAGCAGCGTGCCGCGAGGAGCGAGAATGTTGTATGATGTTTGAATTAAAACCGATTCAAACGCCGTGGTTCTTCTCGCCGCCTCGCTTCTAACATTTTTTCCTTTTAGTCAATAATCTTGTTGATTGCGATTTCGACAAGACCTGTTGCGCCGGCTTTTTTCAGCGGCGGAATAAGGTCTCGAACTTCCTTTTCGCCAACAATTGTATTGACCGCAACCCACGAATCGTCTGCCAGCGAACTGACGGTTGGATTTTTCAACGCCGGCAGAATGTTCAGCACGGTTTGCAGAGCTTCTCTTGGGACGTTCATCGTCAAATAAACGCGTCCTTCCGCCGCCATTGCGCCCTTGAGCATCATGGCGATGTCGTCAATTTTGGCCTTTTTCCACTCGTCTTTGTAGGAGTTGTGGTTGGCGATAAACCGGGTGGTGCTTTGCAGAATCGTGTCAATAATGCGGAGTTTATTGGCGCGCAAAGAACTGCCTGTTTCTGTGATTTCGACAATGGCGTCTACCAGCGTCGGAGCTTTGACTTCCGTAGCGCCCCAGGAATATTCTACCAGAGCGTTGACGCCGTTTTTTTCCAGATAACTCTTCGTCAGCCCGACGGCTTCCGTAGCAATGCGTTTGCCTTCGAGGTCTTTAACGGTTTGATAGGGAGAATCTTCCGGAACGCACAGCACCCAGCGAACCGGGCGGCGGCTGACTTTGGAGAACTGCAATTCAGCAACTTCCTCAACGTCGGCGTGCGTTTCACAAATCCAGTCGAAACCGGTCAAGCCAGCGTCGAGAATGCCGGCGTCTACATATCGAGCCATTTCCTGCGCTCGAATGAGCAAACATTCAATTTCCGGGTCGTCAATATCGGGAAAATAGCTGCGAGACTGGAACGTAATTTTCCAGCCCGCTTTACGAAACAGTTCAGCAGTCGCTTCCTGAAGACTGCCGGCGGGAATTCCAAGTCTGAGTTTGTTGGTCATGGTTGTTTAAATGTGGAATGAAAGGCGGTAATGGAGCGACCATCGGGAGCGAAATTACGCATCCGCCGACAGGCGGAACTCTACTCGCCACTCGTTATTTTTTATAAACTTCTTTGGGGTCAAAAACGCGTTCTCCGACGATTTCTACGCCGTCTGGCGTAACCTTTCGGAAGAAACAGCTTTGATAGCCTTCATGGCAGGCGGCTTTGCCGACCTGGTCAACTTTGAGCAGAATCGTATCTTCGTCGCAGTCGATAAAAATCTCCTTGACCCATTGAACGTTTCCGCTCTCTTCGCCTTTGCGCCACAGCTTTTGACGAGATCGGCTAAAATAAACGGCGCGCCCGGTTTTGAGCGTTTCGTTGTAGCTTTCTTCGTTCATATACGCCAACATGAGTACAACGCCGGATTCATAATCCTGAGCGATTACCGGAATCAAGCCGTCTCCTTTGGCAAAATTCGGTTTGACGTCTTTGTCAGACATAATTATTCCTTTCCATTAAATTGGGGAACCGGTTGGTCAGTGGGAACATTGCCAGCCACTCAAAACCAAGCGTTTGTTATATTATATAACTCAGTCTGAATAAATCAAGGGGAGAGGGGGAAGGGAATTGAGCGATTCGCGCCAAGCGCTAATTGCAAATTGACGCGAAGCTCTCCAATTCCTGCTGTAAGGTCGCCGCCTGTTTATATGCGTCTTGGTCTGTAACAGAGCTTTGACGCTTCATTTTTTCAAACAGTTCGTCCAAATGGAGTTCCTGTCGAATAATGCTCTGAAGCCATTGAGCGCGTTCAATGCAGAACCGGTTCTGAATTTTGCAGCCCACATCTCCAATGGACATCAAGTCAAAAGCGTTGGACGCCCCTGCAACAGCCGTTACCGCTCCCAGTGTGATGGTGGGAGTAAACCAAAAACACGTTCCCAATGCAACCGTTGCCGCCGGACGCGCTATTACCAGCGCAGAGTCAAGCGCTTTGTATATATTGGATTTCCATGGATGATTTTCACTCCATTGCGTTAATTCCGATTTAACATAGTCATGAAAGCCTTCTGACACAATCGGAGCGGATTTATGTTCAGATTCAACTCTCTGAAGAATGGATTCAATGGAATTGGAAGCCAGAATTGCCTTGAGTTCGTTTCCTAAAACGTTGTCAAACGCCGCCTGATTTTTGAGCGAATTATAGATTTTTTCCACCGCATTAATTAAATACGTTCGTTCCAGTTCAAGGAACTTTTCTTCCGCGGTCGGCTCGTTTTCGTCTTTTTTCTTAAAAAAGGAAACCGCATATTTCCAGGCTTTTCCGATTGCTTCCGTTGGAACCATCGCCCAATTCGTCCAAGCGTTTCGACCGGAGCTGCGCCAGAGCTGAAGTTCTTTGTGAATCATTTCCTTGGGCAAAATGGGAACTTCAATTGTTCCAGGGTTAAGCTCTTCCAATGCGTTTAACCGAAGGGCGTACTGCTCGCTTTGAACGCGAATATCCGAAAGCCACTTTCCCAATCCCGTATTGGAATCCATCGAGTCTGCAAGCGATTTGACCAGTGAATACGCTTTGAGTTCTTCAAAGTGCATTTTCGCCAATTCGTCTGTCAAAGATTTGGGAGCGTTGAGGTCAATTAGGTCTGAATTGACAACGCCGTCGGAACTGATAGGAACGTAATAAAAGGACAAGCCAAGCGATTCCGACGCCTTTCTGTCATGCGGAGCCAAATAAATGAAAATGGGAGGCTGTTCAATATTGCTAACGATTTTGTTGACCATGTCCTGCAAATACGAAACGTCTTCCTGGTCAAACTGATTGAACAACAGAATGAACTTTTTCCCGCTTTTGGTTGCCTGACGGAAGAAATCGACGCATACAGCGTCATTGTACTTCTGCTTTGTCAAAACCGCAATTAAAACGTCTGCGATTTGACGAATCTTTTCTGCCCGTCTCCAGTTGGCTTTATTGGTAGAATCGACGTCGGGGGTGTCCAACAGAATCAGCTGCGGCGGAACGTTAACGCCTTGACGCCAATAAAGAACGTCTTCCTCGTGTTCTTCCAGAGGAGCGGCGCTGTCTGACCACGGCTTGACGACAAAACCGTCAAACAGTTTTTGCAGCTTTTCTTCGTCCGCCCATTGAGCTGGAACCAAACATACCGGATACTTCGTTCCCGAAGCGCAAGGCGTAATTCCTGACGCGTTGTCCTGCGCCAAATGATTGAATACCGTCGATTTCCCAATGTTTGTTCCGCCGGCAATGGCGACAATCAACGGTGTTTCCTCGCTGGACTGGACCCGCAATTTGGACAGGAGCGAATCCCGCCACGGCGCGTCTTGAGACGATTCCGCCTGAACCAGTTGGGCGTATTCTTCCAACTGGGGCATAAGCGAACAGAGCTGTTCAATTTTTTCGTGAAGGTTTTTTAATGCTAACATAGTATTAATATTATAGCGCTCTTTACCAAAAAAACAAGGCGCAGGGAAGAATAGATAAAGAGAGGGAAGAGGGAGTAGGGAATAGGGAGTAGGAAGTGGAATTTAAGTGGTTAGTGGTAAGTGGTAAGTAGGAATTGACGCTTGCGTACTAACCACTAACTACTAACCACTAAAAACTTAATTCTACTCCCTGTTCCCCATTCCCTATTCCCTAAAATTATTTAGAAGTACATCTGTACGGACGTCGTAAAGACGCTGACGTTGCCAGATTTATTAAGCGTTCCGTACTTGTATTCGTTGTTGGACAGAATATAGTTGAATACAACGCGGAACGTCTGACTCATCTGCCAGTTCAGACCAAAAGTATGGTCGTAGCAAATGCCGATTTTGGACGCTTCTCCATCAACGCCTGCCAGAAGCGGCATTTGACGGTAATCAATCCAGCTGAATCGGTACAGAACCTGCCAAGCGCCGGTTCCGCTCTCGAACATGCCGTTTTCGCAGCGGCGGACAAAGTCGCAGTTCGGCTTGATATACGTCAAAGTTCCTGTCGATTTCGAGTAATTGTAATGTTCGCCGGTAAGCAGATAGCTGACGGAAACGTGTCCGCCGTGGATATTCATATCGTCCATATCCCGGTTTTTCAGTCTGATATAGTTGTATTCAGCAATTACTGCGAAAGAATTGTTGGTAAAAACCAGTTCCGGAGAAACCATATACGTATCCGTCGTTCCGTAGAAATTGCCGGTTTCGATGCTCTTGAGACCCAGATCGTTTTCCTCTCGAGTTCCCCAGTTCATTTTTTCGTCGGGATTCCATGCTTTATAAGTAAACGAAGCGCCAACGTGGAAAACTCGACCGTACTCCGGGCAATTCTGCAGGATTTTGACAAATCGAGCGGTAACGCCTTCGCCGGATCGCGTGTCGGAAGTACTGTACCAGTCGTCATAATGCCTGTGAATGGAGTCTGAGCAGTTCTGGAAGAATCCGACTGTCCAGAGAAAATCCTCTACGCGAGATCCGTTGCTGAATTCGATGCCCAGAGCGCGGTTTTGCATATAGGAGCTGATGCCGGACATGCTCAACGGACGGTCGTTAAACCACATCTGATGAACGCCTGTAAGCTGTTCAACGCTGGAGGGTTCTTTGAAATATCCGATTCTCATATCGCCCAGCCACGGCAATTCTTTAATGCCGAGATAAACGTCTTTGAACGACATAGCGGACGGCGCCAAGTCGAAATTGGCTTTGTAAACAAACTGCTTGTACGAACCGGCAACGCCAATCCAGGCGCGGCGGAGATCCGTACCGTTTCGCATGTTGCCAACGCGCGCTTTGGAAGCGTCGTTCTGATCGAAGAAGTCCGCCTCGTACTGCAGACGTCCCGAAACTTTAACCGACGGCTTTTTAGCGTCATCTTCTTTCTTTTTAGCGGCTTTTGCCTTTTCGTCTTTGAGCTGTGATTCCAGCGATTCCAGACGTTTGTTGAGCGCGTTCCATTGGTCAGGAGAAATGGAATATCCAGACGACGTCTGCGCTGATTCTACGATTTGACTCTCAACGATTTGATCTGGAGTTACAATTGAACTCGGGACGTCCTGAGCGTTTGTCGTAACAACGCACAATACGACTAATGTAAAAAATGCGATTGCAGCAACGCATTTCTGCTTAAAAATAATGGCGCTTTTCATGATTTCTGAACGCTTTCGCGCTTCTCGGTATCCGTTTCCTATTGATTATTTATCCGTACAGGGTATATTGAATCCATATAACCCGTATATTTTTCCTAATTGTCATTATCGTCAAATTATATGGGAATATTTAACGATTAAAGATGAAATAAGTAATATAGACAAACGGCAAAAAGGGTAATTTTAAAAAATATGGAAATTTTTTACAGAATTGGCAGAAAACTCAGAGACATGTATCCATGGATATGTTTGTTCGTGGTTCTTGTTATGATTGTCAGTTATTTATATAAGCAATCATCTCTGCCAAACGAGGAGCCGAATCTCACAGAAGGAGTCTACAACGTTGAACGGGTTGTCGATGGCGACACGATTCTGCTTTCCAATGGGATTCGCGTTCGACTGATGGGAATTGACACGCCTGAAACCGTCAAGCCGCGGTCAGAAGTTGAGCCATTTGGTCCGGAGGCGACAGCGTTTACCAAACAGGCAATCGCTCAAAATGGAAATCGCGTATTTATTCGTCTGGACTGCGACCGATTCGACAAATACGGTCGGAATCTGGCGTTTATTTATTTGGGCGAATCCGACGGCGAGGATGTTGTTTTGCTCAACGAAGAACTGGTTCGCGCCGGATTGGCGAAAGCAATTATGACGTTTAACTATTCCATGTCCATAAAAAAGCGATTGTATAAAGCCCAAAAAGAGGCAATCGAGAACCGTCGGGGAATCTGGTCTTTGCCAGAAAATCAAAATGAAAAGCCCCTATTGCAAAAGTTCGAAGAATGATATAGAATATAGCGTGTAGTAGATATCGAGGGAATAGTCTTCGCCTTCGGCGAATTCATAATCCATCCTCATTCCCTGCTCCCCACTCCCTACTCCCAATTCCCTAATTGCCATGAGATGTCCTTTTTGCCGAGAAGACAACGATAAAGTCATAGATTCCCGCACCTCTCAGGACGGAACCGCGATTCGTCGGCGTCGGATGTGCTTGTCCTGCAATCGTCGGTTTACAACTTACGAGAGCGTTGAAAAAAACGCTCTGAAAGTTATTAAGCGAGACGGCGTTCGCGTTCCGTACGATCGAGCCAAACTGCGTTCCGGCATCGAAAAAGCCTGCTGGAAACGTCCGGTTTCTTCCGAACAGATTGACGAGATGGTTGCCAGAATCGAATCGCTTGTCGAAAGCCGGTTTGATGCGGAAGTCGATTCCCGATTTCTCGGCGAAGCCGTTATGGAACAGCTCCGCTCTGTAGATGAAATTGCTTACATTCGATTCGCCAGCGTCTATCGACAGTTTAAAGACGTTCAGGAATTCGTCAAAGGATTAGACGCCATTCTTAAAACTGAACAAAGTTAAACTGTTCGCCGGCGATTTTCAACAATAATCGTTTTTCTTTTGCTATTCGACCTTTTCGCCGTCGGAGCCGGGGACGATGCGTATTATTTTGACGTTGTCGATATACGCCTTGCCGATTCCCGTCATTTCAAAACAAAGCTGAATTTTCCCTTCGCTGTCAGCAGTGCGATACATAACAATCGGCTGCCAGCCAAGCGTTTTGATTACGCGTCTTGCCAGAACGTCGCCTGACTGAACGTCGTAGATTTTCAAACCGTCGACCGTGCATCGCAGCGGCTGAGGAAGACTGACCAGACACGTTATTTTGACTGTCTCAAACGGATCTACCTGAACGGTTGGAGAAAGAATTGTAACAGGCGATTTGTCCAGCAGGGCAATAACGTTTTGCAGTCCAGGCGGAGTTTGAGCCGTCAAGCACAATCCGGACTTTCCTGAAAAAGCCGCCATCGGATTGATGTCTCCTTTAGCGGTAATTTGCGAATTGGGGTCGTCGTCCAGATACAACGCCCAGTTTGAGTTGAGAAATTCGTCCAGAGATTCAAAGTCTCCAGCGGGAAGCAGGTTGTCTCCCTGTTTGTAGTTTTGCATGTTCTGCTGCCAGAAGTGGAACAGCCTCATGGTTCTGAACGAAACGGCGGCAGGATGAAAATTCGGCTCTCGTCTTGTTCCGACAACGCCTGACCAGTAGGAATACTCCAGAATTCTCAGCGCGTTGGCGGCGTCACAGTTAAACGCGTCCGAATCCGACCAAAGGTTTTGGCTGATCGCCATGTTGGAATGTTCTATCGCCGATACAGCGCTGTTAAATAGCGCGATTTCTTCTTTAGAGGCTTTGTTCGGATTGTACCACATCCGGAAATTCTCCAGACGATTTGCCGTCAGATCCCGGAATAAAACGGAAGTCCGTTTGCCGTTTGCTCTCAATCTGTTGTACAGACTTGAAATAACGGATGGATTTTGAGCTAACAGTATCATGGACCAGTCCGCCTGAGAATCAAGATCAATGTTCATTCTTCCCGCCTGACGGTTGACGTTGAGCGGTTCAAGACCGTTGGGCGTAAGCCGATACGCCTGATACGTCGTTGGAATGCCGGGAATGTAAGCCGTTGCCGAGCGCGATGAACGTCCGCAAAGCGAATACTGGGCAAAATCCGGAATATACAGCGGCAGAGCCAGACGTCCTTTATTGGGAATGGTCAGCATGGTAAACCATAAATGCGAGTCCGACGTCTCAACGGGCGTTGGCTGCGCTCCCGCTGCGAAAAATGAGTCGACGATTGACAATCGAGAGTTGATCAGTTCCAAAGAGCGGCTTCGGTACTGCGAATCCGGGTCGTTGGAATTCAGCGGGGTTTGAGAATCAAAAAACAGACCTCTTACCCCTGAACCCGCCGAAGCAAACGCCATCATTTGAAGCTGTTCGTAGGGAATTGCTTCAGGAAACTTTTCGTTTGGAAACATTGCTTTCCAGGACTGCGCCAGTTTAGCGTCCGGCTGCGTTTGAATAACGCATAGTCGCGGCATGCCCGGCTGAATCAGACAGGGAATGTCTCGATGCCAGCGCAAGTATTTTTCCATATCCATGGACGAATAAATCGGATTGCGTTCGATAATCAGACTTTCCACCTGACGGCTATAGTCCCGAAAATTCTCTTCCGCCTGAGCAAAAATCGGACGAGCGACGTCCCGATCGCATTCGCGAATTCGGCGGCAAAGCTGGTTGGTCTGTTCGACGCTGACAGAATTCTTCGTCAGATTTCCCAGGTTCCAGGCGATTACCCGATAGTATTTGTCGCCCCAAAACGTCGGCGAATAGTTTTTGAAGGAATCCTCTGTAAAGACGTCCCACTGCTGTTTGGTCAGCGGCGGCGGACAAATTATCCACAAACCCTGTTCCTGAGCTTGAATCATCTGTCCTTCGGTGGGAACCTCGTCCATCCAAATGGTATTGAATCCCAGTTGACGAATAAAATCTAAAGGCTCTCCTCGATAATGAATCGCCCGAATAAAAAACATGGAATCGTTGACAAAGATGGAATCGCCGTTAACGTGAACGCTGAGCGTCTGATGATCGCCAGCAGGCGGATTTTGAGCGTTCGAATCTGCGTCCAGAGAGCTGAAGTCGTCAGCGGGATTGTTGTTATTGACGCTTTGAGGCGCGACAGGACTGGGGACGTCTTTTTTGTCGTTATTCAGATTACCCAGAGAGCCTTTGACGAAATCTCCTGGCGCAACCGGGATATAGCCCGTTATTTCCAAATCGTCAATCCAGAGGTTGAGTTCCCCTTCCCCGCCGTTGATATCCAAATACGCCATGTCATAATAGGCGTTTGTTACGTCGATGTTTCGTCCCATCTGACGCGAGATGTCTAACGCCTGTTTTTTAAGCAAATCCAGCGGACGGTCAATTCGAAGTTGCTGCCAGCTCCCGTTGAGCGAATACGTCCCGCCGGCAAGCAGAATGGACAGCGGCGCCGACGGCGGAGCGCCCGGACGAGAGTCTTCCTGCGTCATGGGCAGAATGACCCGAAGCATAAACTGAAGCCCGGTTTTATTTGACTTAATATAAATCGTCGGAAGGACGTCGTCTGTAAGCCGTCCCGTTCCGACTTTCATTCCCATCATAACGGATTTGGCGTTAGCCGGAATCTGCAAAGAAATATACTCGCAGCCGCGCTTTCCGTATCCTTCCTGGGGAGAATACTTGTGCTCAATCGTTTTCAAATTGGGTTCCGCCGTCTCAACGTTCCAAACCGTCTGCGGCTGGTCGAACGAGAATTTCCAACTCTGCTCATTTTTGCTATTGTTATTTTGAGCAAATAACGGACATGAAATATATACTGAGTAAACTGATAATAAAAGCAATGACAATAAGATTTTTGAGAGAATCTTGTTCGACATTCGAACTCGGATGTTGTTTCTTGTTTCAGAATTCTGATTTTTGCATTCTGGTATGCACATAGTCAAATTCTCCTTGCTCATTTTGCAATGATTGTTGCCTATTTTGACACGATGTTTGATAAAATAAACAGTCTGGAAAATTCAAGCAAAGTTGTGTTGAAAAAAAACAACATGGGAATCGTTCTAAATAAAAAAATCCCCAAAAAAAAGCAAAAATTCCCAAACGTTTCTGAAATCCTGTACTATACTCTTACCAAAGAATTTAATTTGACGCTAGAGCAATTTAACGATTATCTAATAATAATCCTGATTTGCCTGGCAAGAAATAATATGTAATGGACAATGGACAATATATTGTTCACTGTTATCAGATATTATTATCCTTTATTTTTTATATTATTGTCCAATCCCCTAATTTCCTATTCCTAACCATGACTCAGGATTCGTTATCGCAGTGTCTTAATGAAACGGAAATGCCGTTGGAACTTAAAGACCTTTTTGAGGCCATCGAAAGTCTTCCAGATGAACATAAACAACGCTTAAAGCCGCTGGCGGAAAGAATCCTGGATGCGTCCAAACGCCGCCGCAAAATTCTTTCTTTGGTTCAGGACGCTCTCAGTCAGCTTCGGCTTGACATGAAATATCTTGTCTTCGATCTGGAAGCCACTCGACGAGAAAGAGACGATTACCAAAGACAAATCAATGAATAATCGGTTTTCTAGTAGCATTTGCAAATAGATTCATATAGTATCAAATTGACTGTTAAAAATGGATAATGAAACTTAAGCTTGCGCGCTTCATTATCCATTTTTACTTTTCAATATATTAATATTTATCTCCCCTCTTTACAATTTTATAGGAATGTTGTATAATCATAGGAAAGTTTGACAGGTCAAACAATTGGTATGAATGATAAACAAGGAGATAAAACCATGGCCCGAAAATTCCTTCATGTCGGCTGCGTTACGCACGACAAAAACCTCCCCGGTCTGAACTACAATCAGATTTTGGACTGCTACTGTTCCGACCCATCCGCCAACGAACACAATATTGAATGGCTGTACTTCCCGGAAACCAGCCCGCTGGCGAAAACGGCTATTGCAACCACAACGCACATTGCCTACATGGTAGACGATCTGGAAGCCGCCGTTGCCGGCAAAGAAATGGTCTTGGAACCGATCGAAGTCGGCCCCGGATTCAAAATTGCGTTCTTCTGGGAAGACGGCGCTTTGGTTGAAAACTGCCAGGCAAGCTGAGACGATAATCAGAAATAACAGATTAAGGAACTCATTTAGGTGGAAAGTTAGGAGTTAGGAGTGAGGGGTTACGCTTCGCGTCCCTCTCTACTGCCTATTGCCTATACCCTATTTGCAGTTCCTGTTGAATATTAACATATTTCGAAATAAAACTAACACAGAGGCGTTAAAATGGAAGAATTTCCTATGACTCGACAAGGATACGACAAACTCCGCGCTGAGTTGGAATACATGGAAAAGGTTGAAATGCCTGCAATCGTTGCGCGAATCGCTGCCGCCCGAGAAGAGGGCGACCTGAGCGAAAACGCCGAATATCACGGCGCGCGCGAAAGTCAGGGTCTGCTGGAAGCTAAAATGGGACAGCTGCGCTACAAGCTTTCCAACGCTAAAATCATTGACAAGAGCGAGCTTCCCTCAGATGAAGTCGTTTTCGGGTCTCAAGTTCGCGTTTACGACGAATACTTTGAAGAAGAAGTTACCTACACGATTGTCGGCGCCGGAGAAGAGGACTTTGACGAAAATAAAATCCTCGTTTCCAGCCCCTTGGCTCAAGGACTGCTTGGAAAAAAGGTCGGAGACGTCGCCCAGGTAGACGCCCCTGCTGGAATCATCGAAATGAAAATTCTGGAAATCATTCAGCCGGAATGAGGAACTAGCTCTTAGCTAATAGCTAGAAGCTAATAGCTTTTTTTACTACTTTAACCCTAAAATTATAGCAATGTCGAACGTAGAAGTATATTGGCATGAACACGTCGTTTCACGCGAACAGCGCGAAGAAAAAAATAACAACAAAGGCTGCGTTGTCTGGTTTACCGGCTTGAGCGCGTGCGGAAAAAGCACCGTTGCCAACCTGGTAGATTACAAGCTCTTCCAGCGCGGAGCGCACAGCTTCGTTCTGGACGGCGACAACGTTCGTCACGGACTCAACGCCGCTCCGAAGATGCTCATGGAAAAGCATTCTGAAGAATTCGCCAAACGCTTTGGATTGGGATTCTCCGCCATTGACCGCGAAGAAAACATCCGCCGCATCGGCGCCGTCGCTTCTCTGTTCGCCTCTGCTGGAATCGTTGCCATCACAGCGTTTATCAGCCCGTACCGCCGCGACCGCGACAACGTCCGCGCTTCTCTGCCGGAAGGCGACTTCATCGAGATTTTCGTTGACGCCCCACTGGAAGTCTGCGAAGCCCGCGACCCGAAAGGTCTGTACAAAAAAGCCCGCGCTGGCGAACTGAAGGGATTCACCGGAATCGACGATCCCTACGAAGCTCCGCTCAATCCGGAACTCCGTCTGGAAGCCGGAACGAAAACCCCGGATCAGCTGGCAGACGAAGTCGTTGCCTATCTGGTCAGCAAGGGAATCGTTAAATAAGATTGTAAGCTGCTAGCTATTAGCTGCTAGCTGTTAGCTTGGTTTTTAGTTGTTCTTAGCGTTATTTTTAAAGCTGGAATCTAAAAACACAAAGCTGGAGGCTAGGAGCTAGAAGCTAAAAGCTAAATTCCGCGCCCATTTTCAACTGATATTTTAAGAGTATGCAACATCCAATTCAGCGTCCGCGCGTTGTAATTACCGGCATCGGGCTAACCGCCCCCAATGGCAATACGCTTTCTGAATTCCGTCAAGCGCTTTTAGACGGCAAAAGCGGCATTCAGGAATACGAGATTCGCTATTTCGGCAAGACGCTGGCGGGAATTTGCAATTTCGACCCGTTGAAATATCAAAAGAAAAAGGACGTCCGCCGCGGCACGCGAGCCGGCTCGATTGGCGTCTACTGCGCTCACGAGGCGATTCAGGACAGCGCTCTTGACTGGGAAAACGTCGATAAATCCCGCGTCGGCGTTTACGTCGGCATTACAGAACACGGCAACGTCGAGACGGAAAACGAAGTTTACAATATCAGCCAGTTCAACTACGACTGTTCCATCTGGACGCACCATCACAACCCCCGCACCGTTGCCAACAACCCGGCGGGCGAAATCAATTTGAACATGGGAATTACCGGACCGCATATCACCCTTGGCGCCGCTTGCGCTGCCGGGAACTGCGGTCTGGCGCACGGCTGTCAGATGCTGTGGCTGGACGAATGTGACGTCGCGATTTGCGGCGGCGTTTCAGAAAGCATTCATACGTTTGGCATTTTCGCCGGGTTCAACTCTCAGGGCGCGCTGGCGAAGTCAGACAACCCTGCAACCGCGTGCCGCCCGTTCGATAAAGACAGAACCGGCATCGTCGTTTCCGAAGGCGGATGTCTTTTCACCGTAGAACGTCTTGACGACGCCTTGGCGCGAGGCGCAAAGATCTATGCGGAAATCGTCGGATTCGCCTCCAATACAGACGCGACAGACTTCGTTCTGCCCAACGCACAGCGTCAGGCGCAATGCGTCGAAATGGCGATTCGCCGCGCGGGAATCGAAAAGAATCAGATTGACATCGTTTCCGCTCACGCAACGGGAACGTCCAGCGGCGACGCGGTTGAGTGCGAAGGGCTTCGCTCCGTGTTTGAAAACTGCCCCAACGTTCGCTTTAACGGCGCGAAAGGACACATCGGTCATTGCATGGGAGCCGCCGCCGCGCTGGAACTGGCAGGCAACATCCCGTCCTTTACAGACGGCTTGATTCACCCGGCAATCAACGTTGACAATCTCGACCCTGACTGTGACATTTTCGGCCAGCTGGTTCTCAACAAGCCGGAAAGACGAGAAAACGTCAACTACATTCTCAACAATTCCTTTGGAATGTTAGGCATCAATTCATCCGTTATCGTTAAAAAATGGCAGGGAGAATAAACGCAATTCTTCTCTGACGTTTATATACATTTTCCACTTGAAATTTCCCGAAATATGAGCTATTAGCTATTAGCTCCTAGCCGCTAGCTTGGTTATTCCTGATTCTTGCTATAACGCACGAATCAGGTTTATCAAGCTAATAGCTAGAAGCTAGCAGCTAGAGGCTTAATTTCGGAAAACTCAAGTCGTATCAGTATATACCAACCTTAACCCTTTGATTTCATAATGACACCTGCAGAAATTCGAGAAGCAGTTCTCAACATTTTGGAAGACATCACCCCGGACGAAGACCTTACCCAACTCAAGGACGACGTTCCTTTCCGCGAACAGCTGGAATTGGACTCGATGGACTTCTTAGACATCGTCATGGAACTCCGCAAGCGTTATCGCATTCAGATTCCGGAAAACGAGTATACCAACCTCGTTACGATGGATTCCACGGTGAAGTATCTCACCCCCAAAATGGAAGAGCTTTAATCGAACTTTTTTCCTTCGCTTAAACTGATATGTATGACACAATCATCATCGGAGCGGGCATGTCCGGTCTGGCGGCTGGCGTACGATTGGCGCACTACGACCAAAAGGTCTGTATTTTAGAGCGTCACAGCGTCGTCGGCGGTCTGAACTCATACTATCGTCAGCGAGGAAGAAATCACGACGTCGGGCTTCACGCCGTTACAAACTTTCAGCCCAAAGGCGTCAGAAAGGGACCGCTTGCCCGGCTTCTTAAACAGCTTCGTCTGGCGTGGGACGAGTTAGGGCTGGTTCCGCAGTCCGGGTCGTCTATTAGATTTCCCGACTTAACGCTGCGATTCAACAACGACTTTTCGCTGTTGGAATCGGAGATTCGCAAACACTTCCCCAAAGAGACCGACGGGGTTCAAAAGCTCATCGGCGCGCTGGTCGATTACGACGATTTAGGGAAGACGGTTAACGTCTCTGCCCGCAGCGTCGTTAAAGAATATATCAAGTCCCCGCTTCTGACCGACATGCTCTTCTGCCCGTTGATGTACTACGGTTCTGCAATCGAAGACGACATGGACTTCAACCAGTTCAGCATCATGTTCCGGTCGATCTTTCTGGAAGGTTTCGCCCGACCGATGGGCGGCGTCCGCGACCTGCTTTGCAAGCTGGTTAACCGATTCAAAGAAGACGGCGGCGAGCTTCGCACCAAAGCGGGGGTCAAGCGTCTTTTGCAACGCGACAATCAGGTTTACGGCGTCGAACTGGACAACGGCGAAATTATCGAGTCCCGCCGCGTCCTGTCCTCCGCCGGCTGGCGCGAAACGCTGGGGTTATGCAATCCTGACACAGCCAAGCAGGACAAGCCCGGTCAGCTGGCGTTTGTCGAAACGATTTCTGTTCTGGACAAACAGCCCAAGCAGTTTGGACATAACGACACTATTGTTTTCTTTAACGACTCGCCCAAGTTCGCATACCACAAGCCAGACGGTCTTGTCGACCTGAGATCCGGCGTCATTTGTTCGCCCAATAATTTCAATTACTCCCAGCCGCTGCAAGACAACGTTATCAGAATCACCGCTCTTGCCAACTTTGAAAAATGGCATGGGCTGCCGCAAAAAGAGTACGCTCTGGAAAAGCTCCGCTGGTACGACCGGATTGCTCAGTCGGCAGCGCGGTTCGTTCCGGATTTTCGCGGCTCGGTTATCGATACCGACATGTTCACGCCAACCACCATTACCCGATTCACCGGGCACGAAAACGGCGCTATTTACGGCGCGCCGGTCAAGCAGTATTCCGGTCAGACGCCGATTAAAAATCTGTACGTCTGCGGAACGGACCAAGGCATGGTTGGAATTATCGGCTCGTTAGTTTCCGGAATCACGATTGCAAACCAGTATTGTCTGCAAGACTGATTCTGTTTTCCCTTTGTAACAATCCTAAAAGGACAAACATCATGAAAAAGGTTTTACTGTTGATTTTAGCGATTTCGTTATGCGTTTCCGTTATTGGCTGTTTTGGTCCGCGCCGTTCAAAGCGTCTTAAAGCGCCGTCCTACGATACGCAGGCAATTGCCAATGCAGCTATGAAGCAGTACGACCTCAACGGAGACGGGCAGATTTCCGGAGACGAACTGGACAAAGCCCCCAGCATCAAATACGCGTTTCCGAACTTGCCTGCTGTTACGTCAACCGAGATTGCCAATCGGGTTCGCATTTGGAAAGAATCCAGAATTGGGCTGCAAATCGCCAGCGTAAAATTTGTCAAAGACGGCAAACCCGTTGACGACGCTCAGGTTACGGTTGCCTCCGAGGACTTCATGGGCGGAAACAAGATTCAGTTCACCGATACAACCAACGTTACCGGCGTTGTAACGCTTACCGCGCCCAACGAAGAAAACCTGCCGGGAGTGCCGTGCGGGTTCTATAAAATTGACGTTCAGTACAAAGGCAAAACGTACAATTTCGGAATCGAAGTTGGGGAAAACACCGGCGGAGACGCGCCAACCTTTGAACTGAAAGATTAAATGCTTCGCTAGTTTCAGCAAGTCTGGACTCATCAGTGATAATTGGTTAATCAAGTTGCGAGAGACGAGTTGCGAGTTGCGAGAAACGCAAGCGCCTCACAAAATTCTCTCGCTACTCGCCACTCGCAACTCGCAACTTACTTATACAACTATGACCAAACGTAAACTCGACAACGCGAGAGTCATTATTACCGGAACGTCAAGCGGTATTGGCCGCGCATTGGCGTTAGAGCTGGCAAAGTACAATTGCCGGCTCGTCCTCACCGCCCGCCGGGCGGAACGGCTTGAAGAACTCAAAGCGGATATCCTCAAGTCAAACAGCGCTCTGAACGACCAAGACATTCAGATTGTCGTCGGCGACATTGCCAACGACGACGTCCGCATGGAGGTTCTGCAAACGGCGATTAACGCCTTCGGAGGTTTGGACGTTCTGGTCAACAACGCTGGCGTTGGCGCGTTTGGTCTGTTTGAAGACGCCGACCCGGACCGACTGCTTCAAATTCTGGACGTCAATCTGATTTCTTCTATTGAAATGACCCGCATCGCGCTGCCGGAACTGTTCAAGTCCGCAGACGCCTACAAGCAAACCAAAACCGGCTGCGCCCCAATTATTTCCTTTACCAGCTCCATCATGGGCAAAGTCGGCGCGCCGTACAGTTCAGAATACTCTGCGGCAAAATGCGGTCTGCACGGGTTCACGCAAGCCCTGCGGGCGGAAATCAAGTCAAAGGGCGTTGACGTCTTAACCGTCAGCCCCGGCACAACCAAGACCGAGTTCTTCGATTCCGTCATCGACAAAACCGGCATGGCGAACTGGCCCTCTCACAAACCCGTAACGCCGGAATACGTTGCAAAGAGAATCGTTAAATCGCTCAAACGCGGCGACCACGAACTCGTCCCCTACTTCTGGGGAGAAGTCCTCTGCGTTCTCAACCGCATTTCCCCCGGCTTTGTCGACAGAGTTATGTCGTGGTACGCATAAGATATGTCGTGGTACGCATAAGAGAAGAGTTGTAAGTTGTTAGTTGTTAGTGGTTAGTGGTTAGGGCGCAAGCGTCTCATATAATTTTCTCGCAACTCGCAAGTTCGCCTTCGGCGAAAGCGTAATTTCGCTCACGTTGTTCGCTCCATTACCGCCTTTCAAACCTCTCGCAACTCGCAACTCGCAACTCGCAACTCAAAAAAACAATCCCCTTGAACGTCTGTTACATTCAAGGGGATTTTATTTGAATCGGTAAACGGTTTGTCTTATCGGACTTTTTCCATAAAGACGGCGTTGCCTTTGGGGTTATACTCTACTTTAGTCATGAAATTCCGCATGAGCATAACGCCTCGCCCGTTGGGTTTGTCTAAATAATCAGGATCCGTCGGGTCGGGAAGTTTGTCGGGGTCGAACCCGTCGCCTTCGTCTGCAATTTCCGCTCTGAACAAATTGGAAGAGATGCCGACGCGAACGTGAACCTTTTTGGCGGGATCGTATTTATTGCCGTGTTTCACCGCATTGACGAGGGCTTCTTCCATCGACAGATGAACGCCGAAAACCAGTTTGTTTTCCCAACCGTTATTCATGAGCGTATTGAGAATTTCGTCCAGCAAAGGGCGGACGGCGTCTGTTGTATCGCTGTAAATTTCAACGTCGCGATACCACGCCCATTGTTCGGCAGAAAATAAATCGGCTCCTTCTGACATAGCTTGCCCCACTAGAAAGCGGCGATGGCGTCCGCTTCTTCTTTGCGAATGTCAAACAAACGATTCAAATTGGTAATTGTAAATATCTCACGAATATCCGGCGAAATACAGCACAATTTCATGGATCCGCCCGCCGCGACAACCTTTTTATGAAGGTTGATCAGCTTACTCAAAGCGGAGGACGACATGAAGTTCACAGTCGAGAAATTCAATACGAGCTTTTTGCGGCCCTCGACTTCAACCAGCGAGAACAGTTCCGCTCCCAGCTGCTGAATGGCGAGGTCTTCGATAATTCGGGAATCCAAAAAATGAACGACAGTTATATCTGCCACTTCATTCAAAACGATATGTTGATAGTCTGCCATGTATAAACCTTAAAATGGTCAAAAACAAAAACACAAAGGACGTCGGCAAACGCCCTTCCTATTACACTCATCTATTTTGACATCAAAACGCGCTTTTGTCAAGACGTATAAGCGGGAAAAAGCGATTTTTTTAGCGAAAAAATGGCAGAAGACAACATCAAAGGCGAGCTGGGAACGTTAGTTCCCGGGTAAAGAATCGCATTTGACGCAAGAGCAATTGCGTGGTGAAAACGCTCGAAATATTCCCGCGGCGACTACCCGCTGACCAGAATTCCCTTGGAAAAGCTCAGCAGGGAGTTGACAATCCAAGGGGTTAAAACAATCAGAGCAATGAGCATCGTTAACAGCCGGACAATTAACGGAACCGTCGCTTCCTGCATTTGGAACAACGTCTGAATAAACGCCGTAATTATCGCCGCCGTCAAGCCGATTAGTAAAATCGGCGACGCCAGAAGAAGCGTTGTCGTCAGCGCCTGCTGTCCGAGACTGATGATTTGTTCTGTGTCCATGATTAAATAATGCGGAATTCGGAATTAGGAATTCGGAATTACGCAAAGCGCTGCTCGAAGATAATTCCGCATTCAGCATTCCGCATTCCGAATTTTTTCGCCTCGCCGCTAACCAAAACTCGTAAGCAGCATTTCAACCGTCAGGCGCCAGCCGTCGAGCATGACAAAAAGCAGCAATTTCATCGGGAGGGAAATCATTACCGGCGGAAGGGTCATGATTCCCATGGAAACGGTTATGGAGGAAACGAGGAAATCGATAATCAAAAACGGAATAAACAGTTTCACTCCCAGTAAAAAGGCGATTTTCAGTTCGCTTGTCATAAACGCCGGAATGAGAACGTGCAGCGGAACGTCGTCGTATGTCAAGTTTTCAGCGTCTGTTCCTGTTGGCGCGTCGGGATCTGCCCGCCAAAACAGCCAGACGTCGGCGTCGTTGCCTGCTTTTTGAATCTGACGGCTCATGAACTGCCGCAGCGGCGCGATGCCTGTATCCCACGCCTGCATGGCGGTGATTTGTCCATCTTCGTACGGTTTGAGCGCGTCGTTATAGATGGCGTTTCCAACCGGATACATCACAAAAAACGTAATAAACAGCGCAAGCCCCGTTATTACCTGCTGCGGCGGCAGATTTTGAACTCCCAACGCCTGACGCAGCAGCCCCAGCACGACAACGATGCGAACAAAGCTGGTTGTCATTACAATTAACGCCGGAGCGAGCGTTAAAACGCCGAGCGTCAACAGCGTTCCCGTTGACCCCATGACGCCGTCGGGTGAAAGCAGGGAAGAGAGTGAAAATGCGTTTTGCGAGTTAGGAGTGAGGAGTGAGGAGTGAGAAGCTTCTTCCGAGTTGCGAGAGTTGAAAGGCGGTAACGGAGCGACCGTCGGGAGCGCAGATACGCTTTCGCTCTCAGGCGAATTATTTAATTCCGCATTCCGAATTCCGAATTCCGCATTATTTTCGCCGTCTTGCGCCAGAGCGCCGTTGAACGAAAAAACAATCGTCAGCAGGAAGATCGCAGCTGTTCTCATTTCTCGCCTCCGTTTTCTCCGACGAGGGCTTTGCGAATGGCGTCCGCTTCTGCCGGGTTGTCAATTTCCGTCAACGGGGTCAGACCGTTAGAGGAAGAGGAAACAAGCACGAGTTTATTCCCAACGGCGACAAGAAAAACCGGGGTTGTTCCGATCCGGGAGCTTCCAAGCGTTTTGATAACGGAAGATGGAATTGGCCGCACGGAACCGCCTTGCGATTTCTTTAAGAACCATAAAATCAGAACTAACGCTCCTGTTACAATAACGAACGCTCCAATTGTCGGCATAATTGACCCGGAGCCAGAGGTTTTCTCTGAAGGCGATTCGTTCTGCTGAACAGCCGCGTCAGGAGAAAGAGGAATTGCCGATTGAGCCAGCGCTGGCGTACAGGATAACGTCAGGAGTAAGAACAGGATAACAGACACCGGTTATTTAATTAATATTTCCGTCAAACGAACGCAGAATTTTCCGTTTCGATTCAACGCTTCGCCGCGGGCGACAAGCTGTCCGTTGACGAGGATGCTTACAGGATCGGCGCATTTCGCGTTAAGCTGGACGACAGAACCTTTTCGCAATCGCATAACGTCTTCGAGCGTCATTTCCGCTTCTCCAAGTATAACTCGAACGTCGAGCTGAAGATCCCTTATCGCATTGAGATTGATAGCGGAATCAGGAGAAGAAAAAGCTCCAATTATTTTTGACAAAGAAACGCTCTGCGGCTGAGTTGAATTCTCAGTCGATGGCAGCGTTCCAAGCGCAGTTTCATCTTGCAGCGCGTTGATAGCGTTTTGCGCTTGATCCAAGAGTCTTTCGATGTCGTCAGGCGTAGGTTGTCCAGTATCGTTCATGGAGGGTATTGTTTCATTTTTTTATATTTTAAGCAAGACCAATTTTTCGAAAAATCCCTCCTTTTCAAATAAATATTATAAATCAAAGAAGAACGACGAGGGTTAAAATGAGCAAAATTCCTGTTTCCTCCCCGGGTTTGAACAAAAAATAATCGAATAATCAAAAGACGCCTCTTGTAAAAGCGTTTTAAATCGATTATACTATAAATGAATAATTCATAATTCTATTACAACCTTTTACTGAAAACGAGGAACTTTATGAAACGCGTTCACGGTCTTGTCGTCTCTTTGGCGTTTTTGTGCGTCATGTTGTTTTCCCTTGTTGGGCGGGCAGAGGAAAAAACTGCTTTAGACTTTGCCAAATGGGCGCCTGAGCGTCCTGCCGGCGTTGTCGTTGTCGACCTTCAAGCTCTTAAAATCAAGGCAGAGTACGCGAAAATCAAGGCGTATGTTAAAGAATTCCTGCCTCGAACCTTAACCGGTCCCAACGAATTGACTGCCGCTCTGGCTCAGTTTGAAAGCGGCTTGGACGTCTTTGAGTCGCAAATTGACAAATTCAGATCTGTTGGCGCAGCAAAAGCGTATCTTTTTATTGACAGCCGCGATTATGACAATCCATCGTCAATTATTCTCGTCATTCCAACGGACGCCGCCAAATCCAATCAAGCCCAAAAGCTTGCCGTCGAGTTCGTTAAAGGGGATTTTATTCCTGAATCAGGTCGCGCAGAATGGCAAAAAGCGTTTTTTGTAAAGGCGTACGAGGATTGCATTGTTCTGGCTCCCAACATTAAAAACGACGACCTTGACGAAGAAAAACAAAAACAGTTCTTCGAGGAGTTGGAACACAGGAATTCCGCACTCTCGAATAAGCCGTTCCAAATATGGTTCAGTAAAGCTTCATCATGGAAAACCGGTGAAATTCAGATTTATCTTTTTCCTGAAGGAGAGTTGGCAAAAGTTTTGGAAAAAGCGGATCAGGCGATTGCCGCTGAAGGCGTGGCTCCCAATACGATAATTAAAGGAATTCGAGCTGCTGCGATTGAACTGGACTTTGCAAAGAGCGATTTGCGCCTTCAGATTATCAGCGAAGACGATCAATCCGCAAACGAGCTTTATTCGGCAATGCCTGTTGTAAAACGGGTGGTTTTGAATCGTAAAGACGGATCGATGGATTCTCTGGAAATGCGTCTGTTGTTTTCAGACGTATTTAACCATTCGCTCCATTTGTTTAATCCTGTAGTTAAATACAATACGTTAAACTGGTCGTCAAAGACCGTCTTCAAACGGCTGGACGCTCTTTTGCCAAAGATAACTATTGACCGCACCGCCGGTCTGTACGCCCCTGTTACGGACAGCGTCAAAGAGGAAGCGGACAGAATTTATTCTCTCGCCGCTCCGTTTATTAACAAGCGGACGTTTGCGGTTATTCATTTGGATACTGTTGAGTTGGACGGCGCTTTTGAAAAAGCGGGAGCAAAGGTTTACGACGAACTCAAACGCCTTTTACCGGGAACGTTTAACGCGAACTTGGAAAATATTACACAGACAGTCAATTACATTGAGATGGTTCTGGAAGATATTGACAGAGTGTGCCGTCAGATTAAAGCCGTTGGCGGGCGGGATCTGTTTGTTATCGTTGACAACGATACAGCAGCCTCGGTTAAGCTGATCGTCCCGTTTGACAAAGAGAAAAAAGCGGACGCCAAAAAGCTGTTCTACTTTTTACGTGAAATGCGCTTTTTATCTCCCAGATTTGTTGAGGAGCAGGAATCCCTCTATTTCCGGTCGATTTACAAAAATTGCCTTGTTTTCGGAATCAAAAACAGCAATCTTCCTGTTTCCAAAGACGATTTTAATAACAGTCTGAAAGGATTTGAGGCTCAAGACGTTCCGGAAATCCGCCAGGCGTTTGAACTCTCGTGGAGCTATCAGCGGTCGGATAAAAACTCAATTGCGTTGAGCCGTTTTCAGGCGATTCTGAACGTACAAGCTCTGCTCAAAGCAATAAATGCGCCTGTTTTACAATTGCTTCGCGAACGGTTGGAAGATGACGATCCTGAACTGGCGAAGCTGCTGCCTGAGTTTACGGATCGGCAGCTTGCAGACGGCGTTAAAACCGCGGTTTTGGAGATTCATCCGGAAAAGCTGTTCGTTAATCTTCACGTCATTTCCAAAGATGAACAGTCGGCACGGGATTTGGCTCAGTTCGTCAAAGCGCTCAACCCGCTGGTTGGTCAGAGTTGCTTAAACAGCGCCCCGGAAGACGCTCCTGCATTTGCGAGAGATCTCACTCTTGACTATGTAGACAGCATTTTTGACTCTCATGTTCTGGAAGTTCGAGAAAACGTCCTGTCAATTCGATCCAATAACGTTTCCGAGAAATACAAAAAATTGAATGCATGGTGTTCTGAAAACCGTTCTATGACGGCAATTGGAGCCTCGGGCGTTGCCGTTGGATTGCTTTTGCCGGCGGTAGCGGCAGCGCGCGAATCCGCGCGAAGAATGCAGAACGTTAACAATCTCAGAGCATTGGCGATTGCAATGCACATATATCATGTGACGAATCATCGGCTTCCTGCTGCATTTACGGAAAAAGACGGAAAACGTCTGCATAGCTGGCGAGTTGCAATATTGCCTTATTTGGAGGAACAGGAGCTTTACGATCAGATTCGTTTGGACGAACCGTGGGACAGCGATTGGAACAAACAGTTCCACGACAAATGCCCCAGAATTTTCAAAGATCCCAATGTGGATCTTGCTCCCTGTGAAACAACGTATGCCGTTGTAGTTGGGAAAAACACTGCGTTCCCAGGTTCAAAAGGAACGACTTTAGAATCTGTAAAAGATGGAACAGCTTATACGGGCATGATTGTTGAACGCTCGCCGGTTTGCTGGATGGATCCGAATTCTGGCATCCCGTTTGAAGAAGCGATTAAAGGCGTTAACGTTTCGCCCAATGGGATTCGTTCCTTTTATAATGGCATTTTTATGCTTGCCATGTGCGACGCCTCTGCAATAACTTTGCCTGACAACTTATCCAGCGATTTCCTCCGTAAACTGTTCGATAAATTCGACAAAGAAATCGTTGACCTGGAAAATCCAGAGTTAAACGAAGAGTGATATTGTAAGTTGGTTCATCCGGCAAACGCTTTGAGATTTACCGGATGAATCGTTATGTTTTGTTTTCATTTTCATAGGAGAGATAATTATGTCTCAAGGTTTTGAACCGCAAGGCGGATTTGAGGATTCGCAGCCTTATCCGAACGTATCGTCCCCGTTGGTTTGGTCGATTTTGTCAACGATTTTTTGTTGTTTGCCGACAGGTATTATTTCGATTGTTTACGCGTCGCAAGTTAATTCGCTGCTTTCTGTTGGCTCTTTTCAAAAGGCTCAAAAAGCTGCTGGCGCTGCGAAAATGTGGGCGTTGATTTCCTGCTTCCTTGGCATTCTCCCGATACTGTTTGTATTGGTTGGATTGCTTTTACCGGCTGTCCAGTCAGCGAACAGCGAGGTTCGCGTTCTTCAGAACGTCAATCATCTTAGAGAGATAGCGATGGCAATGCAGACTTATTCATTGGCGAATAATAATGCTCTTCCAGCCGCCTATACGGTTGATGAAGATGGAAAACCTCTTCACAGCTGGCGCGTTGCAATTCTGCCATTTATTGAAGAGGAAGAGCTTTACAAGCAGATTCGTTTGGACGAACCTTGGGACAGTGAATGGAACAAACAGTTCCATGACAAATGCCCCAAATGTTTCCAAAACCCCAACGCCGAGCTTTCTCCCGGTGAAACAACGTACGCTGTAGTTGTTGGGGAAAACACCGCGTTTCCGGGTTCAGAAGGAATAAGTTTGGATGGAATGAAAGATGGTTTATCCAATACTGGCTTGCTTACTGAACGCTCGCCGGTTTGCTGGATGGATCCGAATTCGGACATTCCGTTTGAAGAAGCGATTAAGGGCGTCAACGTTTCACCTAATGGAATTCGTTCCTATTTTATAGGCAGAGTAATAGTTGTTACATGCGACGGCGCTGTTTGGAAGCTTAGCGACACTGTTCCCAGCGATTTCCTCAGTGGACTGTTTGACAGACAAGACGGCGACGATATTGACATGGGCGAATATATGAAATAGTTATTGACGCTGCGAATTGGTTCATCCGGTAAACGCATTGAGACGTTTTGCCGGATGCTCCAATCTTATCTGTTTTATTATCTGAATTATCCCGCGTCCAAATGCCGTTATTTCCTGCTCTCTCGTCTTTATTAAAAATTGGTAAAAAAACGCTATAGACAAAATAATTAAAAAAGGATATAATAAAAAACATATATTTTGGGGAGTGTCCAAAAATACACAAAACTGGCGAAAGATTTATGTGGCAAGCGGAGAGAGTTTAGTGTTATCTCACGCTTCCTGTACATTTTTTCGCTTCCCACCTACTATCAACCCAATACATGGAAGTTAAATGCAAAAAACCTTTTTTTCAAAATACAGCCTCCTGATTTTAATTATTACGGTGTTTACATTTCCGCTGATTTGGGCGGGAACGGTTCGGTCGCTCAGGTCGCCCCGAAACAACATCAAAGAGTGGCTGCCGCAGGAAACGGAAGAACTCCAAACCCATCGCTGGTTTCAGAGTAACTTCCCGCTGGAACAGTTTATCGTTTTCAGCTGGGACGGCTGCACGATTGACGATCCCCGCCTTGACAAAGTCGTCAAGGCAATCGTTCCCCGCCGCGATTCCCAGGGACGAGTCTGTAAAGAAGACTGGAAACTTCGTCATTTTGCCAAGGCGTATTCTGGCAAAGACATGGCTCAGCTGCTGCTTGACAGCTATCCAGGCTTGACGCCTGAAGATGCGATCGAACGACTGAAGGGAACGCTTATCGGTCAAGACGGGAAAAGTACGTGCATTATGGTCAACCTTGCGCTGGAGTCGGAAGGTCAGAATATGCGTCCTGTACTCGAAAACGTTTACGACGTCTGCCGAAGCTGCGGCGTTGGGACGGATTTGGATAACAATCAAATAACGAAACTCGTCCATCTGGGCGGTCCGCCGGTCGATAACGTTGCGATTGACATTGAAGGAACCAAAACGCTCATCAAGCTGGCGTGGCTGTGTTTATTGGTTGGCGTTTTAATTGCAACGGCGATTTTCCGTTCGTTCCGTCTGACGACCATCGTTCTGTTCATGTCGCTGGTATGCGCAGGTTTGTGTTTGGCGGTTGTCTACTTTTCTGGAGACACCTTGGACGCGATTCTGCTTTCCATGCCGCCGCTGTGCTACGTTTTGGGCATGTCCGGCGCGGTGCACATCGTCAACTATTATCACGACTCCATTCGCGAGCCGGACGGTTTAATTGCGGCTCCGGACAGAGCGCTTAAACACGCTCTCAAACCGTGTTTCTTTGCGGAATTGACAACCGCTATCGGGTTGCTGTCGCTGTTGACCTCTGGCGTATTGCCGATTCGAAAGTTTGGCTGGTATTCCGCCATTGGCGTCTTGCTGACGCTTTTGGTTCAGTTTTTCACGCTGCCGGCGCTGTTGTACTATTTCCCTTCAAAACGATTTGCTCAGCTGCATGCAACTCACGGCCATGACGACGATCACGCGTCGCGTCTGGTTCTGTTCTGGAGCTGGTTTGGAAAGAAGATTGTCTATAATTACAAAGCGACTTTGGTTCTGTGCTTTGGCATAATGTTGGTAACTGGCTGGGGATTGAGTCACTTAAAGACGTCCGTCAAACTGATGAAATTCTTTACGCCGGACACAACGATTGTCAAAGACTACTCGTGGCTTGAAAAACAGCTCGGTCCGTTGGTTCCGATGGAAATTGTCGTTCAGTTTGACAATCAGACGTGTCCGTTGAATACGGTTCAGCGGCTTCGTCTTGTCAAAGAGCTTTCAGACGCGATTTACGCAATGGACAACGAAAAAGTCGGCGGGGCGATGTCCGCAGCGACTGTTACGCCGGATCTGGAAGAACGTCGAATTGGAACCTATTCTGCCGATTCGCTCATTTCGCAAAAGCTCGATGCAAACCGTCCGCAGCTTCGCGATTTTATTACCATCGACATCGGCTCCGCTATTAAACGATATCCTGATACGCCGATTACCGATTTGGGGTTAAATGAAACTATCGTCAAAAAATTCCATGACAACGGCATGGATAAGGTTTCAGACTTGCTTCCGCACATTTCAGACGCCAAGCGGTTTGAATTCCTGACAGACGACGAGCAAAACGAATACACTCGTTTGGCAACGGAATGGGCAACTCCGCGAGGGAACGATTTGTGGCGAATTACTGCTCGCGTTTGGGCTTTGACCGACCTCGACTACGGCGATTTTATCTATGAATTAAAAGAGAATCTTGACCCGATCGTCGAAAACTTTGTCAAAGAAGGTCTGCCGATGGCGTCGCTGGCGAAGTCAAAGGTCTTCCAGGAAAATGAAGCCAAGACCGTCAAGCCGGACGGAACCAAATACGCTGCTGACGAAAACGTTCCTATCGACGGCGTTGAGATTATTTATACCGGAACTGTCCCGCTGGTATATAAAACTCAGCATAATTTGCTCACCAGTCTGACGGAAAGCGTTTTGATGTCGTTTGTCATGATCGCTCTGTTGATGATGTTCCTTTTCCGTTCCACGGTTGGCGGCTTTATCACCATGCTTCCAAACATTTTCCCGATTATTCTCGTGTTTGGAGTCATGTCCTGGATTGGAGTTCTTTGCGATGTCGGCACGATGATGACGGCATCCGTCGCTTTGGGTATTGCCGTTGACGACACCGTTCACTTCCTGACGTGGTTCCGTCACGGCATGGAGTCCGGCATGACGTATAAGGAGGCGATTATTCAAGCCTACGAACGCTGCGGAAGCGCCATTACTCAAACGACGCTCATTTCCGGTTTGGGATTGTCAGTGTTTATGTTCAGCACGTTTACGCCGACGATGCGTTTTGGCATCATGATGCTCACGCTGTTGTTCTCCGCCACTTTCGGCGACCTGATTTTCCTGCCCGCCTTGCTGGCGTGGTCAAAGGGACGATTTTTCGACAACAAGAGCTTGTTGGACGACTTCCGTCCCAGAAAGAATCGTAACGAGATTAAGGAAGAAGAACCTGTTACGGACGATCCCATAAAAGATTTGAAACAGATCGTAGAGGATAACGCTTCGCCTTCGGCAGAATAGACAAACGATTTTCCGTGTTTCTGGGGAGCGGACATTGTCCGCGAAAAATAAAGGTTGATTGTTTTTAGGCGGGTAATACCCGCCCCCCGTAAGCGTCACCTCTTATTTCATGATTTCATGCTCCCTAAATTTGTGGGCGCCCTTCAAGGCTTACCTAACAGTTCCCTTTTGCAATGCGCTTTTCGTATGCCAAATTTACGTATGTCGAATTAAAAGGGGCCCAATTTCCTGTGCCGTTTTTGGGGCGTTCATTGTCTTGGACAAGTCAAATTACAACAGAAAATTTGTTAAAAATTGCTGTAAAAACCGCGTTATCTGTTATAAATTACCTATTTTACAAAATATTTATAAAATATCTTGTCTGACCTACTTCCCAAAAGTTGGATAATCTAGTAAACTGGATAAATAAGAAAATATAAAGGCGTCTTGTATAAATATGACGTCTGTGCTTAAATTGATGTTTAGGCAAATGATAATTTCTAAAGTAACTGCTTTGCTATTTTATATTGTTTGACGGCATGTTTTAAGTTGTAAAAACTCGGAACTCGCCATGAAGCATTTAATATATTAATCGGCAATCGGTTATTGGAAATGACCTAATGAGTTTGTTGTAGTACTCGTGTATAAAAACGCTGCGCTTTTTTTTCTGACGATAATCCTGTCTTTGTGGACGGTTGAGAATGCGTTTTCTCAAGCAGAGGGAGATTTGCCTTTAACCGCTCCAGGGGCAGGAGGGACGAAATCGGGAACGTTTGTACCGCCTCCAGACGACAAAGTTGAGCCGTCTCGAGAGCCGGTTCAGCCAACGTATATCCGTAAGTCGATCCGGGATTTGGCGCCGCTTTATTTAATGGAAAAAAACGGCGAGCTTATTCCCGCTCTCAACTGGACGCCGGAAGAGCTTGACGCTTTGCTGCAAAGCATAAACGACAATCAGCGTCAGGCGGAACTTCCTGACTACATTTGCGAAAGTCTGACGCTGACGGGCGTTCAAAAGGGCGAAGCGGCGGAAATGGAACTCAAGATGTCGTTTACCGTTCCGCAAAAGCCCCTGGTTCGCATCCCGCTGCAGCTTAACGGCGCCATTTTGCTTGAGGCGCCCAAAAACGTTTCTGGCGAGTATCTTGTTCCGCAAAACGGCGGCGGTTATGTTTTAATCATAAAAACTGAAGAAGAAAAACAGAACGAAGAAGAGCAACAACCGGCGGACGCTCAACAGGTAACAGAACCGGCTCCGGAAGAGAGTCCAGAACCATCGCCTGAACCGACTCCGGATCAAAATCCTGAACCGTCGCCTGATCCGGCTTCGGAACCGGCGGCAGAACAGCCTTCAGAGTCAACGTCAGAAGAAGAGCAGGGTTCAAAGAACGAGAATCCGGAGCCGTCAAATATGACCTCAGAATCGGACTCGTCGTCGGGCGTTTCGCAAAAGCATGAAATAACGTTAAAGATTCTGGTTCCGTTACAAAAGAATCAGTCGATGTACACGTTAAATATGAAATTGCCCAAGGCTCTGTTCAGTCAGATTACTCTTGAAACGCCGTTTCCTTCGGTTGAAATGCGCGTGTCGCCGCACGCGAGCGCTCAGCCGACCGAATCGTTGGATGGCGGCAAGAGAACGAAAATCAGCGCCTATTCTCTCGGGTCTGAATTCCAAATGCAATGGCAGGTCAGCGAGTCGCAGGAATCCAATTCCAGAATTATGGAATCGTTTGCCGATATTCACGTTGACATTCGCCCTGGGGAGATTTTCTATACCGCGAACATGCGATTGCAGTTTGCCAACCAGTCTCCCACGGAATTCATTTTGAATTTGCCCCAATCGGCAGAGATACTTCCCAGCCTCAATAACGAATATACTTTTGAACGTCTTGGGGATTCGGAGAAGTCGTCCAGCGATCTCAACGCGGTAAAAATCCATTTGAACAACGCATATCAGAATTCCGCCAGGCTGACGTTTCAGTCGCGCGTTCCGATAGATCAAACAACGTCCTTGCGCTGGCTGGACTTGATGGGATTTGGCATTCGCGGCTCCGTTCGTCAAAACGGCTGCGTTGGCGTGAACGTTGACAAAAGCTATCAGGTGATTTGGAATCCGGGTCGAAACGTAAGCCGGGTTGACGAACTCCCGGAATCGTACGAAGGCGAATACCAGTATGCGTTTCTGTTTTCAGAACAGTCTTGTTCATTAATGGCGCGAATCGTCGCCGGTCGAACGCGCATTAACGTTCAGCCGCAGTACAAGGTTTTTATCGGCGAGGAAGAAATGCGCCTTGACGTTTCGTGGACGTACAACATCCGGGGCGGTCAGGTGAACTGGCTTGACGTGGATTTGAACGGCTGGCAGCTGAGATCTGTTAAAGACATCGGACCGGAAAACGCGTTCACGTCCGAATCTCGTGAAGACAACGGCCGCGTGTCAGCGCGTTTGGCGCAGCCGACAACGGGAACCGTCAATATGACAATGACGCTTTACGCCAGCATTGAACCGGGTTCAAACGAGATCTCGTTCAGCATGCCTCAGCCTCGCGTCAATTCGCCAGACGAAGAAATTGTCGTTTCTCCGGGAATTCTGTACGTTGTCAGCGCAACAAACGTCGAACTTCATCCGTCGATGGACAAGACGGAAAAACTCGTTAAACAGAATTACACGTCCTCCGAGATGCAAAAAGTGGGGTCCGGCGAACTGTTTTGCTATCGAGTCGACGACGCGGAAGCGCAATTCAAGTCGAGTTTGACGGTTCTTCCTCAACAGATTGAAGTTCAGAGTAACGCTCACGCCGTTATAAATTCCGATAAATGCACCGTGGAACAGCGCTTTGAATTTTCCGTTTTATACAAGCCTGTGTCTCAGGCTCTGTTTACCGGTTCGAGCGCGTTGGCGGAAATGACAGATCTGAAATTTATTCTGGACGGGAAAGAATTAAATTATCGTAAAACGGCAGATAACGGCGATACGCGAATTACCGTGATTATCGACGAGCCTATAATTGGAAGCTTTGTTATTGTCGCAACGTATTCCCTGCCTTTAAGCGAAGAGAATGACGACAACCTGTCAGACGTAACAGCGCCGCTGATTTCGTACGAAAATCCTGACGCGGAAGGCGACGGCAGAATTGTTACATGCAAGTCTTTCCGTCTTGGCGTTGAACGAAACCGCGAACTGATCTCTCTTACCAGCGAAGATCTGGAAACGAAGGAATCCGAAATCAGCAATGAGCAGTTGGCAATTGAAGATTCTGAAACAAAAGACGAGCGCGAAGACGCGTCTGAGACGTCGGCTTCCGACTCTTCGCCTCTGACGTCCAACTCTCAAATTACGCCCTATTCATGGAGTTTGACGCCTCGCAGTACGCAGTTCCTTTCTCGAAATTCGTCATTGAATATTACGGTCAAACGCCGAACGGGCATGGTCTGGGATTCATTGACGGTAGATCGGGCGTGGGTTCAGACGTGGCTGTCGCCAACGCGCCGACAGGACGCCGCATCGTTCCGGTTTGTTTCGACAAGTTCTTATATTACGCTTATTTTGCCGCCAGAAGTGGATATGGGTTCGCTTGAAATTCTTATCGATTCCCATTCGACAGACCAGTTCCGTCCGGAACAGGGTCAGCGGCTTGTTATATCCGTTCCCAACGACGGACAGACGCATATTCTCGAAACGAGCTATTATTTTATGCGCCCTTCGCGCGGATTTAAGAAAGAAAAGATACAGCTGCCATACATTGAGGAATCCAAATGGACGCGATGGCTTTACTGGAGTCTTTGCGTTCCAAGCAACGTCCATTTGCTGACGCCGCCGGCAACGCTTAATGCAGAGTATTCCTGGCAGCGTCAAGGTCCGTTTTTCCGCCGCAATTCCGTTTATGGTTTCGGCGCTTTGGAAGAATGGTCTGGCAGTCGTCATCTTCCGGATCCGCCTCAGGGGGCGAACATATACCTCTTTAGCGGATTCGGTCAGATTAATCACGTCGAAGTTGTACTTGTGGATCGCTCCACGCTGGCGGCAGTTTCTTCGCTGATAGTATTGATTTTTGGGCTGATTATCCTTCACGTTAAGCGTTTGAGACGGATTTGGACGTTGTGCCTGCTGACAACGGCTCTGTTGTTTGTTTCGCTTTGGGCGCCGGAACTCGCATTGGTCGTTTTGCAGGCGTCTGCGCTGGGATGCGCCTTGCTGGCGCTGTCGTTCATGTTCAGAAAGAAAACTCAAACAACAACCATAGATTCCGATTCAACAATCGCTCAAAACGGTTCCACTCGCACTAACCATAGTTCATCCTCGAAATAATTCGTCGTTATGAACAACAATTGAGCGTCAAGTAAAAGGAGAAAAAAGACGCCGTATCGGAAAAACATTTTTATTGAATGAACAATCGACAAGCTTCCCTGATGTTTAAACGCATATTAACAGCAATGATTTTTCTTGCTGTGGGGGGAGTCATTGTCTTTTCGTCCGCAATTGGAAACGGACAGACAACGGGGACAAACGAGACAACGGCAAAACCGTCAACCTTAAAGTCCGGCGGAACTGAATCGGGAAAACGGGATTCCAGAACGCCGGATTCTGACGCTAATATTCTTTCTGGAAAGTCTTTGCCGCGAGAGGCGTCGGACGAGTTGTCTGCGCCGGTCAGACCGGAGAGGACGCTGTCGATTGGAATTCGAAAGGTGTACGCTCCCGAGTCCCAGGCTTTGCAATGGCCTTTGGGAAATAAAAAATATACGTATATCAACGCTGAAAAATTTGAATCGAATTACAAGCTATGGAAAGAATTCCTTTCAAATGCGACGTCCGATTTACGTTCAGCGGAATCAATCTCCAACGTCTTTATAGAGTCCGCCCGGTATTATGCAACAATGACAGAAACCGGCGAACTGTCTGGCTGGGGCGAATGGAAGGTTCGGGAATTGGCGCTTAACAATGATCAATTAGCCGTTGAGAAGCAAGAGATCGGAAATAACGATTCGCGTCCTTTGCTTATTCCCGTTCCATTGAAGATTCTGCTGACGGATTTTGCTTTCTATGACGCCTCTGAGACAGTTGACGATTTGGAAAATATTGCCCAGAAGGGCGATTCGCCGTCGGCGAGTTTGGATTCCAAGCTTCATTCCGCCCTTTCTTCCGCCAGCTTTCCTGACGGTCAGACGGCGTTGTTTATCCCCTCTGAAGGGGTGATTCGTTTTCGATGGAAAGCCAGACGTCTTGAACAAAACGACTTTCTAATTCAGTCGTTTGGCAGCGTGGAATCCTTATGGATAATAGACGTTCCATCTGATAAAAAGTTGACATTGCGATCCGGCGCTTTGGACAGCGAATTGAAACCGCTTTGCGCCAGCGTAACAAAAGAGAAAAACGAACAGTCTGGCGCATGGCGTTATTCAATTCGCTGGACGGAGTCGGAAACCGCCGTTGTTCATATTGGTTCCGCGAACGAAAAAGATCGTTTTGACCGCTTTTACAAGCAGCAAACGACCTATACGTTTACTCAATACAGCCTGAAAACTCAATGCCGCATTACGTTTGAACCTGATTCCCGCACATCGCTTCCGCAGGATATTCCGTTTACCGTCGATCACGATCCCCGCGTTATTTGGGAAGCGACGCTTGACGGTCAACCGGCAGAGCTTCATCTTACGGAAACAGGATACAGCGTTTCGCTGAAAAAATGTAAAACCGATAATCTGCGTCCTGAACTGGTCATAGCGTCTCGTTGCCCGCTGGCGGAAGTCCAAAGAGTTTCCGATTCGGACGGGAAACAAGAGGACGCTTTCAAACCGGAATTCTCCAAGCTGTCGCTGCCCCGGATTGAATTGCTGTCCGGTCGTTGGCAAAGCGGGACGGCGGTAGTATATACGCTTCAGGAGCCGTTGTCAATTGAGACAAACAAATGCAGCGTTGTCGAATCCAAACGCGACGATTCTCGCCGAATTCAGACGACTATCGAGCAGGAAAGCTCTGTCGCCGACGTCGTTTTGACAATCGAGCCGTTTAAGGAATTGTTCTATTCCAGAACGCAGACCTCTGTTCAATGGGACGGCTCTCAGGCGTCGTTTATCAGCTCTTTTGCACTGCAGGCAGAAGAAGGGCGATTGTATTCTCTCACCGCCGAACTGCCGGAAGGACTGACTATTGATCAGGCGACCTCAGAGGAGCAGCCTGACATTATCGAGGACTGGGAAGTCTACTCCGACGCTGACAATCCCTCCAAACGTACGTTGACGATTTACCTTCGCAAAAGCCTTTGCCCGGAGCGAAATCTGGAGTTGACGATTCGTTCGCACGCCATTGCAGACTGGGGCAAGCCGGTTGAATTGAATCGTTTGGCGCCGATTTCCTTTGATCGTATTGAATCAAGAGCTCAAATTCTTTTCGTCAACGTGGCGCTCAATCAGCGTTTTACCGTTGGAGAACGCGTATTGTATTCTCCGGAACAGGGAACAAGAGACGTTGGCGCCTCTAACGAGGCAGCGGTTCCGGAACTTCCAAGAGGGATCGATTGTTCGCCGCATACGTCGCCTGCAAACGGAACGGGAACAGGACGTCTTGACGCTTACGAATTCTGCATCGATTTGAAGATGTGGGGAGATTGCCTGTCGTCGCTTGAACCGGTTCAAAGCGATTACGCCGTCGACGCCAAAACGACGATTTGGGTCGATAAAAAAAGTATGGAAGAAAAAATCGAGCTGGCGTTTTCAGGAGAGCGTTCTCATTTGAGCCAGTTCCGTTTTTCGTACGGTCATTCGTCGGACGCCTCATGCGCCTGGCAGGGGACGCTGGTTTGGTCCAACAATCGATACAAAGTCAAAGTTGAACCGGTCGAAGGAAACGTCTATTCGATTGAAATCCCGCGGAACGTTTCCAGCCCGTTTACGGTGGCGCTGTCACGAAAAATTGACTGGAATCAACAGCGCGCTTTTGATGCTTTGGGGTCAAACGACTGCTCCCGCCTGACGTCGACCGTAAGCGTTTTTTCCAGAACGCCGCGTTTATTTGACATTCATGCGTATGGAATGAAGTTTGTCAAGAGCGTATCAGACAACAACGCCGACTTTACGGTCGGAACGTACGAATACGATTTGAGAAGCGAGTCCGCGTCTGACGCGCCTGCAGACGACAACGCTTTGGAATCTCCCCGGATAGAGCTTTCCGTCTGCAAAGCGCCTCAGTCAGACGTCTCCATTTGGGCGTGGAATCAGCTTGTTGAAGAACGACATTTTGCCAGCGGAAACGTGCTGACGTCAGCGCAGTGGACGATTGAAAACCGTTTCCCGGCGCAAGACTCTGTTCAGGCGCCCGACTCGTCCAATACGCGTTTGAAGATCACTCTGCCAGCAGGTTCGTCTGACGATTCCGGTTTCCATCCTTTTTTAACGGGAGTTCGAATTGATAACGAATCCGTCAGCGGAGAGAATATAATCAAAGAATCAGAGAATGCGTTTGTTATTCTCTTGCCGCCCAAAAAGAAACTGTTTGTTTTGACGGTTCAATGGACGTGTTTTGAAAAACCGTTAAAAACCGGGGCGTCTTTTCGCCCGCAAAAGCCGCTTTTGAATATTGACGTACTTCAGTCGAGCTGGAATTTGTATTATCCGACGTCGTATCGCCGTCTGAATTCGTTTTTGTCTTCAGATCCCTCGGTTGACGGCTGGCTTGAACGCATTTTCGGACCGCTTCTCCGCCGCGATTCGGTTGCGATTATGAGCATCGTTTCGCAAATCTGGGACGACGATCAGGTCGGAACTCAGAATCAGGACGCCAAAAACAATCGGTCTGACAGCAGTAAATCGGAATTGGCGAATCAAGCTTCGTCCTCGGAAAATTCCAAAGCCGATGCCAGTTCAACGTTCCCGGTTCCTTACACGCTATCCGGTCGCGCCGCCTGGAACTGCTGTCAGTTTGATGGACGCGACGCGCCGAAAATAATCTGGATTATTCGCGGCGAGGTCAGCGAATGCATCCGATGGACGTTTTTTATTTTAACCGTCTCTGCAATCTTGACGTTGTATTTCAAGCTCTGCGGAAAGCGTTCTGCCAAAAGCGAACAGGACGACTCCAGACAGAGCGTTTTGGAACAATCGCACAGCAGTAAACTGGAACAGGATATTCTCGGCGAGACCGAAAAACAGGATGTAAGTCACGGCAGCTTTTTGGAAAACTCCCGCGCTAAATTGGAACAGCTTATTCGTTTGGGAAACGAGACGATAAGCAAGTCCTCATGGGGTTTTCGTCGCTGGATTTGCGTTTTGGGCGGCGTATGCCTACTTTTGTCTCAGGCGCTGCCCTGGTTTTTATCGCTGCCGTTTTCCGGCGCTTTGTTGGGAACGCTTATCTGTCTGCTGACGCTGGCAGTTCCTCCCAAAAGCGATCTGTTTAACAATGGCGACGATTCAAACTCCGCCAGCAGAGGCATGTCGGCAATTTCCCTGACGACTCGCGTTACCCATCTGGTTTCCAGATTTTTTATCTTTGTCTTTTTGTTGACGCTGCCGTCCGTATGGGGACAGACGCCCGTTATGCCGCCGCCAGACGCCCGTTTTGTTGGACCTGGAACGCCGGAACGCAGAGATTACGAAATTTTTATTCCTGTCGATCAGCAGAATCGTCCGAAAAGCGGGTATTACGTTCCGCAGGAACTGCTCGATTTGATGAAGACAAGGGAGAATCTTTCTCCTGAACGCTCCTGGATTGTATGCCGAACGCAGTATTATGGCACGCTCTTTCAGCGTCCCAAACAAACGGAATCCGGTTTGTGGAACTGCGCCATCGAAATTGAAACGCTTACGCCCAACGCGGCAGTTGACCTGCCGATTCAGCTTCAGGAAACCATTTCGATAACGTCCAGCATTTCTGTTAGCCGCGGAAAAATACTCAAGTCGTCAACAGCGGCTCCTGACGCTGAGAATTCGGAATCGTCAAAATCGGACAACCTGTACTGGAGCTGGGAGAAGCTTGACAGTCAGACGGTTTTGCAATGGAACCTTCAAAAGAAACGATGGGAAATTCGGCTTTCTCAGCCGGGTCGTTATATGATTGAAGTTGATTTCCGACCGACAATTGTTACATCAGACGGCAAAAACGAGATATCGTTCTCGATTTTGGAATGTCTCAATTCAACGTTTGAACTGCTGGTTCCGGAATCGATTACCGGTCTGGAATTCCCGGGAATTTACGGCGGCGTGACAGAATCGACGCCAACGATGAAAATATCCGATCCTTCTATGCCGACTCAGCCGGGAATGAAGCTCAAGCGAGTTGAGCTTGGAGCCGTTAAACAGCTGGCCGTGCGTTGGAATGCAGGCGGGTTCATCTCAGACGGCCCCGTTTACGACGTTGATACAATGTCTTGGTGGAATGTCGAACCGGATAAAGTTGACGTTAAAATCAAGTACAATATTAAAGTCGCATCAGGGTCTGTTTCTTCTCTTGTTATCAATACTGACGAACGTCTTGTTTTGTCAAGCGGCGGCGAGGAATCAGTGAATAAGGAACAGAAAACAGAGAATAAGAAACCGAATACCGGGAAAAAGGAACAGGAAGCAGGGAATAGCAATTCGCCGGAGACAAGTTCAGCTCCTGGCTCGCAAAACGGCGGCGAGGCGAATCGCCCGCAGTCGGGCATTCCGTTTTCTGTTATTTTCAATCCGGACAACCCCAGTTTTATCACGGTGGAATTTGACAGCCCGATTACGTCTCAGGCGTCTTTCGAATTGCATTTTACCTGGAAAGACGCAGTAGGCGTTGGACGTCTTCAGTTCCCGTCAACGTCTGTTGAATCGAGCCGCGCCGGGCAAAGAACGCTGGCTTTTACGTTCGATCCCAGATTGCAGTACGAATGTCTTTCTGAATCCCTGACGCCGATGTCGGCTCAATCGTTTTTCGAACTGTGGCGAGGCTTTCAAAAAGGCTCTGCTAATAACAAATCGCTTTCGACGGAACGATCGCCCCTTGGCGCGGTCCCGGATTCCGTTTCCATAGATTTGCCCGATCAGGATCCGACTGTGAAGCCAATTCCGCTGCCTCCGCCGCCTCAAATTGTTGATACGGCTCCAACGGTTGCGTACGATTTGAACCTTTCCCGAAGAAAAGTTGATTCTTCCGGCGTTTTGGACAGCATTGTTATGAACGTTCAGCGAACCAAAGCAACGTCGGAAGGAACGGCGGAAGCGTTTGTTCTGGTTGATTACGATCGCCTGTTGTGGCAGATTAAATGGACGATAAATATTACGCGCGGTCAATGCAGCGGATACGTTGCAGAATTGCCAGATTCGTTCAGCAAGCCGGAAAATCATTTGTCAATTTCTTCCGCGTCTGTCATAACGTTCAACCCTGCTAAAGATAAATCGTTTTCGGCGTCCGCCTGCATTGAGGGAAACGAACTCAGTCTGTATTGGGGAACTCCTGTAGAAGGGAAGTGCCAGGTCATTGTAACAGGAGAAATTCGTCCACAGTTTGAGAGCGAAAACCCGGAGTCGTTACGGACAATCAACTTTGATTTCCCGCAGATCAAAACGCTCAACGTTACTCAGTACAAATTGGCGTTTGGACGAACGGACAACTGTATCGTCAAAACGGTTTTTGACAAACCAACGTCCAAAACCGTCGTTTGGATTCAGGCGGAGCTGTCTGTCGAACCCCCATTTCCCAGCCGAAATCAACGGTTGCTGGAAACCTGGCAGACAACCATAAACGATACCAGCAAAAAACCGTGCGCTCTGGCTTTGGAAATTCAAAAGAATGAAGTCGACGCGGTTATTGACGGCTCTGTAAAGCTGGTTCAGGAGAATATTCCCGCTCTTGTTCTCACAGGACGCGTTAAAGTTAACCATGGAATTCTGGACGAATTTCTGCTTGACGTTCCCGAGAATTGCTATGCTCCCATTTCACCCAAAACGACGCTTCAATGCCAGCAGGACGCGCTGTCAATTACTCAAAGACGTTACATTTTGCGCCCTCTTTCTCCTTTTGCGTCTGATTCCGAATTTGAACTGACGATTCCGCTTAAGAAATCGACGTCTGGCGTTTGGAAGCTGGAAAAGCAAGGCGCCTTGTTGTGGTCAATTGTTCGTTCAGACGAAGAACGGCAAACGGTCGTTGAGTCGCAGACCGAACCGACCAGCGCCGATCCGGCGTCGTCTGACAAACCCGCCGCGCCTTCTGAAGAAGCACGTCCGGCGACTTCCGAAACAAAGGTTTTTGGTTTGAAAATGTTCGTCAAACCGATTAGCGAAGCGGAGTACTGCGCCTCGGCGGAGTTCGCCTGCGCCGTGTCTGGCGTAGACTATATCCTTGTTCGATTGCCGGGAGGAAGCAAAATGCTCAACGTTCAAATTGATCAGCGGTCTGTTCGTTGGACGGAAAACAAATCTGGCGAGACGCAAATTCCGATGGTTACAGAAAACGCTCCTGTTGACGTCAGGATCGTTTACACGTCGGCGCTGAATCGAACTCTGTATACAGATCCGATGAAATTTGAACCGCCTATGATAGAAAACGCCCAGCAACCGGAAATATTATGGTCGGTTTCGCCCTGGAAAAAACTCAACCATTCAGACCCCGGCGCGATAAGAACGACTTCGTTTATTAATAAACAGATTTGGCTTCTAAACGATTTGAGCAGTCAGTTCCTGTATCTTCAGCAAACGGCGGGCGGCGTTTCTCCAGACGCTGTAGAACGTTTGTCTGGCAAGCTGAATGAAATTGAATCTCAGCTTAAACAGTATGAACTCAGAGAGGAAAAGTCAAAGACGCGCATGAATCTCGGAATTCGGAATCCCAATTTTAATAGTATTCGTCGTTCAAATTTGACGGCAACTGAAACGGGCGCCATTCGTTTGGCAATGCAAAACGTACTTCGTCTTCGCGAGGCGCTTAACGAGAATCCGTTCAAAAAAGAAGTTCAAAACCGGGATAACGAGAAGCAAGAGATGAATTCTAATTATAACGATGCCGTTCAGAATTCAGAATTGTTCTCTCTGTTGTCTCCGAATGTTTCCCAGCTGGCAGGAACGAGCGATCCGGGAACGGCGTTTGTCTTGACGTATTCTCTTCCGCCGGCAGCCGCCCCGTCATCGTCGATTTGGCAGATGCTGTCGCTGCTGTTTATCCCGATAATAATCTGGCTGGCGTTCTTCCCGCCGGAAGCGTTCGTATTATGGCGACCCGCGTTTGTCCTTGGCTGCCTGAGCGTGATTTGGCTGCTTTGTTTCAACCTTTATGGCGTCGCCGTCTTGCTGCTTATCGCCGCGGTGTTTGATGCGTTGAATAAATTCCGTCAACGTTCTAAACCAAATATTATCCCCTTGAGCGTGAGATAACGTTTGCTGGAACGGCTATCTGATTTTGAATTCGGAAAGATCAATGCGGGTTTTGGAAATAGCCTTTGGCTTTTGAGCTTTTGAATCGTCAGAGTTTTCGGATTTGTTATCCGAGTCTGACGCGTCGTTGTTTTCAGACGGCTGAGAATTATGACTGGCGGAAACGGAAGTCAATGGCGTTTTGTCTTCGGCGTTAACAGCGCGAAGAAAGGTGATGTTGATTTTATCGCCCGGCTTGTAACGAGTCAAAAGACGATTGAGTTCCGACAGGTTTTCCGGACGAAAGCCTGCGATTTTGCCGATGATGTCGCCTTTTTGAATCTTGTGTTCCATTTTGTCAAATCGTTCAGCGTTGACGTCTGTAATAACAAAGGCGTAAGACGATTTCAGCTCGCAGTTTTTGAATTCTTCCTGAGTAAGTTCTCGAACTTTCAATCCGATTTTTGACCACAGCGCGTCGTTGACGTCCGGGGCGTTCCATTTATCCAGCGTGAAAGCAATGGTCCGTTTGCCGTTATCTGGATTGCCGTCATTCTGTTCATTCTCGTTTTTGACAGTCAGTTCAACGCTCTGTTCGGGCTGAAATTTCTCTTCGAGATTCAAATACGAAACGATGCCGTCAACTGGCGTTCCGTTGACGGACAGAATAAAGTCGCCTTTTTTCAGCCCGGCTTTGGCGGCGGGGGATTCGTCGTCAAGATTGTCAACATAAACGCAGCCGTTTTTGAGCGTTATCTCAAACCCTCGAACGAACCCGTTGCGATGGGGGTAATCGAACAGAGCGGGCAGTTTTCTCAAAATCTCTTGAGCGGAAACCCCAAAAGCGATGTTGTCTGAACCGCCTTTCCGCGACGTCGTCAGGGCAACGACCTTGCCGTCAACGTTAAACCACGGACCGCCCGACGATCCGGGATTGATGCTCATGTCCGTTTGGAGAAGGTTGTCAACCGTAACGTTGATGTCCGACAGCAGAGAGCGTCGTCCAGCCGCGCTGATAATTCCCTGAGTACAGGTGTATTTTAATCCGTGCGGATGGCTGATGGACGTAATCGGTTCTCCGACTTCAATTTCGGCGTCTTCCTTAAATATAACCGCTTTGACCGGCTCTTTGGGGTCGATTTTAAGCAGCGCCAGGTCTTCTTCCAGCATAAACCCAACCACTTGAGCGTTGTATCGGACGGAATTGCGGAGTTCCACAACCGCCGATACGGATTTATAAACTCCGTGAGCGTTGGTGATGACATATCCGGTGTCGGTAATGAAGAATCCGGTTCCAATGGAATCCGTTGATTTTTGGTTTGGAAGAATAAAGAACTCTTTGAGTTCCTTTCTCTTGGGATCTGAAAATTCGCCAGTTACGTAAACGACCGAGTCGGCGTACTGATTGTAGACCTGGGCTGAGAACTCATATTGAAACCGCTTCAGATCCGAGCCGGTAATTTGAGCATGAGACGTTGACGTCTGAAAGACAATCAGCAGAAAAACAGAGAAAAAAATAATCGGGAATTGGATTGCGGAATATGCGGCGGGGTGTTTAATACTGTTTTTCATGTTAAATATGGATGGGTTAATATAATCAATGTTTAGGCGCAAGCGCTTACCTCTACTGCCTACTGCCTATTGCCTACTGCCTTTTACCTTATTTTACGCCTTTTGTCCAGCCCGTCAAGAGGGCAGGGGATTTGTCTCTTGACAGCTTGTTAATAAATATGTATATATTCAGTTAATGTATAAGGTATATAGAATCCTGGCGCTGTCAATATTTCTGGCGATGATTGCAAGTTGCAGTCATCTGTCGATATTCCATAATCCGGATAACGGAAGAGTTGACCCGGCAGATATGCTTCCGCCCATTAAAGCGTCGTCGGATTCTGTAGGCGTAGAAATATTCTTTATTCGCCGCAGCGTTACAAATGTCGATTCTGCCAAAGAGCTTTGGGAAAACGTTTCGGAACTGCCGTTTTCAGAGCAGACGCGTCATCAAATGCGGCTCAACGGGTTCCGGTTTGGCGTTTTAGGGTCGGCGCAGACGACTGCGTTGATCGATATGCTCAACCTGGTTAATCCGGGGTCGCATGCCCACGTCGATTCCTGGGAAGAAGCCATTCAGTTTGACAAAGACGAAAAGGTTATGCGCCGTTACGTGGAACTGAATTCAGGTCAGCCTGCGGAAGCGTTGGCGTCAGACGTCTACGATACTTTAACCTTTCTTCAAAAGACGGACGATTCCCTGGGCGGGGAATCGTTTCAGCAGGCGCAGTGCGTGTTCAGAATTAACTCGTCGCCGCGTCCGGACAACGCTATTGATTTAACCATTTTGCCGGAAATTCAGTACGGTCCTCAGCGTCAGCAATACGTGTACGAACAGGGCGCTGTTAGAATGGAATTCGGACGAAACCGAAAGACGTTTGAATCCATTCAGATGAAAGTCAAGCTCAAACCCGGTGAGATGGTTGTGTTGTCGTGTCAGCCGGAGCAGTCGGCGTCTTTGGGTTCTCAGTTCTTTACAGACGCCGCCATTCGCGGGGATTATCAAAAGATCATGATTCTTCGTCTGGCGAAGCTGCGTAACGATCCGCTGTTCCCAGAAAACGGCGTCAAGAAGTCAGACTGCGTCAACGAGCCAATCGTTAAAGGTAAAGAGCCGGAACGAATTGAACCCGTCATCCTCGATATAGAATCCAAAGAGGAATCAGAGGAAGAAAAAGAAGAAAATAGGGAATTTGATAAATAATGGCGAGTTATGAGTTTCGAGATTATCTTTCTCGCAACTCGCAACTCGCCACTCGCAACTCTCATCAGTACGACCGCGCGTAGACGACGTCCATGGTTGCGGGTTTGCCGGACAGCAGGCAGACGCCTTCCGTTCCGCTCTGGTCAAACGGAATGCAGCGAATCGTAATTCGCATCGCTTTCATCTTTTCTTCCGTCGCCGGATCGCCAGACCATTTGCCGCGAACGAAGCAAACCGGGTTCGGGTTGTCTTCCAGCCACGCGTTTTGAGCGGTGTAGTATTCTTCCAGCTGTTCCGGCGTTGTGATGTCGGTGCGAATATGGGTGTGAAGCTGGTTGTTGGCTTTGTCGAACATCGCCTTTTGAATGCCCGCCAGGCGTTCTTCGATATTGGCGGCGAAATCGTCAATGGAAACGATTTGCTTTCCTTCCGGCGTTCCGAAATGAATTCGGGTTTTGATCATCGCGCCCTGTTTTTCGATGTCGCGCGGACCGACTTCGCAGATAATCGGCGCGCCCTTGCGAATCCATTCCCAGTTCTTGTCGACGGATTCCTTGGCGCGGTCGTCCAGCCGGACGCGGACGCGTTCGCCCATAAACGTTTTGTCTTTGAGCAGGTCGTAAATCTTCTGAGCGTATTCGAGAATCTCGCCCTTCTTGTCCTTGTTTTTGATAATCGGGACGATAACAATCTGATACGGAGCCAGAGCCGGGGGAACGACCATGCCTTCGTCGTCGGCGTGAGTCATAATCAAGCCGCCGATAAGACGAGTGGAAACGCCCCACGACGTTGTATACGCGTATTCCAGCTTGCCTTCCGCAGACTGGAATTTGATGTCCGCCGACTTGGCGAAGTTCTGCCCGAGGAAGTGTGACGTACCCGCCTGCAGGGCGCGGCCGTCCTGCATCCTGCCTTCGATGCAGTACGTATCGATAGCGCCGGGGAACTTCTCGTGTTCCGGCTTGCGTCCCTGCAAAACCGGCATCGCCATGCAGTTTTCGACGAATTCCGCATAGACGCCCAGCATCTTCTTGGTTTCTTCTTCCGCTTCTTCGTAACTGG
>JAZMZV010000275.1:0-35844 GCA_045586185.1 Thermoguttaceae bacterium
AGAGTGTTTAAGTCGTGTATGGCGGATTTTATCCGCGATCCAGAAAGGTTTACGGCTGCGGCGGAGGGGATTAGCGGGGCGATTTAACGTGAAAAGCTGGAACGTTCATCGCGTCCAGAATGGACGCCATTTCTATAACCGTCGACTTTAGTCTACGGGCTGCGAAGCCTATCCCGCTCCCCGAAATCAAGTCCGTCCTTGCCGGGACTATTCAAGCGACCAACGGGAGCGAATACAATACGTCTCGCGCGGGTGCGAAGCCGCACGGGCAGAAGGACAAGGCTTTGCTTCCCAAAAAGCTGATATGGCGCTACCCACGTCCAATCAGGAACCGACCTTGTCGGCGCGGATCGGGAGCGGCGCCTCGCCGCCCGCCGGTTATAGAAATGTAACCCCTTCGGGGTTAGGGTGAACGCTTCGCGTCCGTTTTCCATTTCTTTGCGATCTTTGTGTTTTTTGTGGTGAAAATTACTTTGGCGCCTCGCCGCCAGCGGGGCGGTGGATTTGCCGCATTCAGAAAGATGAGAAATATTATTTATGAGACTTAAAGCGTCGAAACAGAAGAAAAACGACCAGCGCGCATGCCGCCAAAATACATACGGGTAGATACGGAACGGAATTCGATTCGTGTTTTTCCTCAATCGGATTACTTAACCATTTTTCAATATCTCTATAGTAGTTTTTTTTAGCATAATCCAGGACGGATTTTCCGTTATTGTCTTTTGCGTTTATGTCCAATCCTTTATCAACGAGCCATTTAAAAGTTTCCAGATTACCGTCCCGGGCAGCCCAATGCAAGACAGTTGCCCCGTCGCGGTCTTTTGCGTTGACGTCTGCGCCCTGTTCGACCAGATACTGAACCAGTTCCAGATTGTCCCGTGTAACAGCCCAATGCAAGGCTGTAAGATTGTATTTGTCTTTTGCATTGACGTCTGCGCCATGTTCAACAAGCCATTGAACCACTTCCAGACGATGAATCCATTGCAGAATGGACGTTTCAAAATCGTCTTTTGCATTGACGTCTGCGCCCTGTTCGACCAGCCATTGAACCAGTTCCAGATTCTCGTGTCGAGCGGCAGCAAAAAGCGCTGTATTCCAATAATCATCGTCAAAAGCGCTGTCTGCTCCATGCTCAATTAGATATTGAATGACATCCATGTTTTCGCCTTCGATGGCATATTGCAAGACTGACATCTTATAATCGCTTTTTGCGTTGACGTCCAACCCTTTATCAACGAGCCATTTTACAGTTTCCAGATTACCGTCCAAGGTGGCATAATGCAAGGCTGTCATCTCAAATCTATCTTTTGCGTTGATGTCTGCCTCTTTATCGATAAGCCATTTTACCAAATCCCAGTTACATTTTTGGGCAATGCAAATGAAAACCGAGTTTCCGTCACTGTCTTTTGCGTTGACGTCCGCGCCCTGTTCAACCAGCCATTGAACTATGTCCCATTTATTGAGTTCAACGGCGAAATGCAAAACCGACTCCTCATTATTGGTTTTTGCGTTGACGTCCGCGCCGTTTTGAACGAGCCATTTCACCAGTTCCAGATTGCCGCTAAAGACGGCTTCATGCAAGACGCTTTTCCCATTTTTTTTGTCTTTTGCGTTGACGTCCGCGCCGCGTTCAACCAGAAACGAAACCACGTTCAATTGACCTGTAATGGCGGCATAGTGCAAGGCCGTTGCCCCGTCGTTGTCTTTTACGTTGACGTCCTCGCCCTGTGTAGCCAACTCTTTAATGCGGTTGAGATCGCCTTCCATAGCCGCGTTGAGAATCGCCGCTCCATCGCTATGCGAGCCATAACAGACCCCAGAAAAAACGCCTGACAGAATAAGGCAGACGCTCAAAATATACGCAAGGCTTTTCATAGCGGGGCTTTTAGTGAATGTTTAGTCCTATAGGGAAGTCTAATAACAATTACGCTTCTTTACTGGCAAACCAACTCTTTCAGTTTTCCAGATTGCATATATTATGACGCACAGAAAAGGCTTGTATTAGTATTTTGGTTCGTCAGTTCAAAGATTTTGGCGAGAAGAGGCGAGTAGAGCCGCCCGGTAAAAACTCATGCGGAGTTCGCAAATTAATGAAAGGTGGTAATGGAGCAAAAATATAGGCGAGCCACGGGTGTTAACCCGTGGGTGTGAGCGCAGCGAACGTAATTACGCATTCACCGACAGGCGAACAAAACGTTTGTCCCGCACACGCACATGGTTGAGCCCGGTTCGCGGGCGTATCGCCCGCCGAAGAAAAACCTCACGCGGAGACGCAGAGACGCGGAGGATGTCCGCGAAGTTTTAAAAATTTCTTTGCGATCTTTGCGTTCTTTGCGGCTTAAAATTTGGCGAGCTTCGCTCGCGATCCAAGGAGGTTTCGGACTGCGGCGGAGGGGGTGTCGATCGTTGCAGTATCTTTTTCTCGCGCCCTCCGTTGGAGGGCAAGAGAAAAAGAGTGTTTGACGATATTTATTTTTTTGTTTTTCTTTTTCCGTGGGTTAAAACCCACGGCTAGAAATATTGAACCGCTACGCGGTTCTAGCGGAACGCTTCGCGTACGTTTAAATCATTTCCCCGACAGCATGATAGGGGCGTTTTCCCGGAATACGTAGTCGAGCGTTCTTCCGTCATTGAGTTTAATGGTAACTTTGAGAATCTTGGGGACGCCTTGAATCGGGTCGCCGCCGAAGACGTCGTTGTATTTCCCAATCATAGCAACGCGCTTGTCGCCCATGAGCTGTTTGAACTGCGCTGTTACGTCAACGAACGTGTTGTTGGCGCCGTATTTCGCGCTGACGATTTCGCCGTCAAACGGTTCGAGAGCGAACAGTTTGAGCGGAACGCCGGCAACCTTTTCGGAGTCGCCGTCCTGACGAATGTCAAATCGGTTGATAACCGGGGCAGTGGCGACGCGCGGACGCACTGGCGGTATGTTCTCGACGCTGTAGGCTGCCGGGTCGTACATGGCGCGAATCTCTTCGTCTCCCAGATACGGACCGTTGCAGTCCACCCAGGCGATAAGACGTTCGCGGTCTTCGCCTGTAACTTTGACGCCGTGATGTTCTCCAGAGCAGGCGTTGTGAATCAGTCGGCTGACGGGGCTGAAGGCGGAATACGGCGGGAGAGTCGCGAGGTTGGCGGGGTCATTGCCGCCGTAGCCTTCAACGATGAACAGACCCGCGAGGTTGGCGGGAACGTTGTGTTCGTCTCTGGGTTTCGCTCTACCCCACGGGCAGGCGCCGGTTACCAACGTGTAGTACGGTTCGCAGAACGGGCTGGCTTCTCCCGGACGGGTCAAGACGGAGCTTCGCCACGGGTGAGTCGACGGTCGGCAAACCATGTTGAGCTTTTTATACGCGTCGTTTTCCGGGTCTTGATGGCACTTGCCGCAGTACTTGTCCAGAACGGGCTGAACGAATCGCATGTAGGAAATGGACTCGCCTGCGCCCCAGCTGGGCGGCGTGAGCTTCTGCGGGCCTTTCTTCATCGCCATGTTCATGTTTTTGGCTTGCGGGTTGCCTTTGGTGTTGAGTTTAGACTCGTGACATCCAAAGCAGCCGCGGGTTTCGCCCGGCATGACGTTGGCGAACGAACGCATGACGTGAATCGCCATGCCGTTTTCGTCCAGCATTTCAAAGTAGACGGATTGACCGGCAGGGAGTTCAAAGTAAATGCTTCCGTCCGGCTCGATTGGAACTGTTCCCAAAATGCGTTTGACGCCTTCTGCCTGGAAGACGGAAACGGCGGGACCGTCGTGCTGAACGGTTTTGTGCCACGTCGTATAGGTTTTCGGATCCATCTGGATAACGCGAATCGCCTTGCCTTTTTCCTTCAGGATTTCCGGAGCGTTGTCAAAGACGTTGTTGGAGTACAGGTATCCGGGCTTGGGCTTTTCGCCAGAACCGATCTTGGGCCAATCGACTTTGTCCGGAATTTCCGTCGGGACGGGTCGCGCCTTGAACGGCAGCGCGTACCACGCGTTGGCGTTGTCAGCAGCGTAAATGAGTTCCTTGTTGCCGTAGACGTCTTGCAGATACAGCTTGAAGAACCAGCCGTTGTCCGAACCGTTATACAGACGCTTGCCTCCGCGGGCGGAAACGAGCATGTATTCTTCGCTCAGCGGATACGGCGCCTTGTAGGCGTAGAACGCGCCGGCGGCGTGGTAATCGTAAGACGGCGCCGGGTCATTGGGTCCGTTGCCGACTTCCGGGAACGGGGTCTCGCGAGTAATTCGTTCCAAACCGTCTGGATAGTTCATGCCCTTTGTCGGGTCGATGTAACCAATCGCGCCGTCAAACCAGGCGTGATGTCCCAAACCGATAAAGACGACTTTCTTGGAGTCCGGAATAGCGCGGGCTTCGGTTAGAACGTCCGGCCAGGTGGACTGGTTGCCCCAGAACGTCTGCGGGTTCGTGCCGTCCGGGTTCATCGTCCAAAGGGACTGAACGCGCCAGAGGGCTTTGTCCGTATATTCCCAACGGGTGAAAATAACGCGGCCGTCGGGCAGCATGGCGGGCATGTATTCCGGCTCGCCGTTAGCGGAAATGACGTAGATGTTTTTGCCGTCGGAATCGCATCGTGACATCGCAAACGAGTGCGTCATGGGCATGCAGCGAACGTAGCTGCCCTGTCGGGACGACGCAAAGACGATGTGCCCGTCCGGCGTGTAGACCGGGTCGAGGTCGTCGTAGTCGCCGCGGGTCAGCTGACGCAGATTGGAGCCGTCAACGTTGACCTTGTACAGGTGGAACGACTTCTCTCCAACGGGTCGATAGCAGAAAAGAATCTCTTTGCCGTCAAAGGACAAGTCCTGACGCCAGAACGCGCCCTGCAGTTCCGGGACAACGTCCTTCTTGACCTCGCGCGGGTTTAAGCCGATAACCAGAATCTTGCCGCCGTCGCAAGCCATGAATCCGTTTCTGTGACGAGCTTCGTGTCCCCATTCGTCGGTGGCGTCGCCCGGCTTTCCTTTCGGATACGGGTTCTGAACCATCAAAATGGAATCGAAGTCCAGCAACGGGTTGGCGAAGAGAATCTCGCGTTTGACTTTACGGACTTCAAAGTACAGCTCTTTGTAGTCTTTCTCGCCTTCGGCGTCGAGCTTCTTCTGCAAGTCGTCCAGCTGAGCGATTTGATCGGAGAAATCCAGGTCTTCTTCCAGGTCCGCAATGCGCTCTGCGGCTTCTTTCGCCCATTTGATTTCGTTGGCGACTTTCGCCGCGTCGAAAACGTTGTCCGCCTGGAACGTCCAGTCGACAATCAAGTCGTTTTGCGCCTCGGGCGACAGCTTCTCAAACGGGATAAATCCCGCAGCGTCGGCAACCGCGCCAACGCCAACCATCGCGACAACCGCGAGGATTGATAAAAGTAATTTTTTCATGATCTTAGAACTCCATGAATCAGGTGGGTAGGAATACAGTTCAGAGAACACCTCTTGCTTCTTAATTAACTATTTTACACTAAATTAAAACGATTATCAACCCATGGAGCGTTGAAAAATGAGAAAAAAATTCAATAGACGTATGAATTAAGAATAAAGCCCCGGGAAAACCTCACGCGGAGTTCGCAAAGAAATGGAAGGCGGTAATGGAGTGAGCGTTAGCGAACGAAATTACGATTAGGCGAGCCGGGTTGCGTAAGCGCCCGGAAAAATCTCACGCGGAGGCGCGGAGGTGCGGAGAAAGTTCGCGAAGTTTTAAAAATTTCTTTGCGTTCTTTGCGGCTTAAAATACTTTGGAGGACTTACGTCCGCGATCCAGAAAGGTTTTCGGCTGAACAGAGATTGTCAGCGGGACATTGGACAAGGCGGCGCCTATGGGCGCCCCACTCTCAGACGCAAGCGCTCCCCTAAGATAATCGCTTGCGTAATTGCTAATTGCTAATTGATAATTGCTAATTCCCCTGATACAACTCCATCAATCTGTCTGCCATGAGTTCTCGCCGGAACTGGTCGGTAAACAGTTCTCGTCCGGTTTGTCCGAATCGGGCGCGTTTGTCCGGGTCGTTTGAAAGCGTTATTAAAGCGTCTGCAAGGCGGTCAATGTCGCGCGGGGGAATGAGATACCCGGTTTTATCGGTCAAAACGACTTCCCGGGCGCCGTCAATGTCGTAGCTGACAACCGGCTTGCCGGAAATGAGCGCCTGCGGCAAGACCCGCGCCAAGCCCTCGCGCAAGCTGGTATGGACGACAATATCCATGGCGGAAATCATGGCGGGAATTCGGTCTGCGGGAACCAGACCGGCAAAGACGAAGCGGTCTGTCAGCCCGGCGCGGCGAACGGCGTCTTCCAGACTTTGACGAAGAATCCCGTCGCCAACGAGCAGGAACTTCACCCTGTCGTTTTTGTTACAGACCGTTTTCGCGGCGGCAATCAGGTCGTCGTGTCCTTTGAGCCGAAACAGCCGGGCGATTTTTCCAATAACGACGTCGTCCGGCTGAAATCCGTATTCCTGTCGAACGGGTTCTCTCAGCGAAGCGGAATTGAGAAACGGCTCGACGTCCATGCCGCTGTAAATTGTAGTGAATTTTTCCGCAGGGGCAATATGAGCGTCGAGAAAAAGCTGGGTCATGGCGTCGGCAACGGAAACGAGTTTATGACAGCGTTTTGCCGCCCAGCGTTCGCAAATCTGGTTGAACGACCGTGACAGAAAGTTCCCGGACGGGTACCAGGGCGCGCCGTGAATCGTATGAACAATCAGCGGAATTCGAAGAGAATGCGCCGCCGCTCTGCCGAGAATTCCCGCTTTGGCGGAATGCGTATGAACGACGTCGGGCGCGAATTCTTTTAACGCCCTGCGAATCTGGAAATAGGCGCCAACGTCGTAAAGAGGGTTAATCGCTCGAATCAAAGACGGGATTTCTACCAGGTCGACGCCCTGCTCTTTGGCGAACTTGACAAGCGACCCTTCCGGTCCCGTAGTCGGACCGGTAAAAAGCCGAACAGTCGCTCCGTGACGCCGCGCCAGGTCAATACAGGAATAAACTGTATTTTCCTGAGCGCCGCCTAGTATCAATCGGGTGATTATGTGAGCGACTTTCATGTTTAAGTTGCGAGTTGCGAGTAGCGAGTTGCGAGAAAATGCAAGCGCGCCACTAACTCCATTCTACTTAAATCAGTTTCTGTCCATCGCGATGAACAGACGCAAAATGTACCAGAACAGCAGCGCTACTGAGGCAAACAGAGCCAGCGACGCGCCAACGTACTGATCCGTTCTGTAATGATGCAGAATGTTGGACGTGTCGTACAAAACGGCAATGCAGGCAAACGCGATCATCAAGTAGGTGAAAATCGGACCTAACGTGAATCCGAAAAGAATGCCGACGACAATCGCGCCCATGGCTGCCAGACCGCCAAAAAGAACGATCGGGCGAAGGAACGAGAAGTCTTTTCTCGTGATAAATACGACTGCCGTTAGCAAAACAACCAGCGCCGCCGTACTTCCCGCCGCCATCGGAATGGCTTGCGGATAGAAATTCGCAGCAATGTACAGCAAGGGCAGAAAGACGACCGCTTCTGCGACGACGTATAGCGCCAATCCCATATACTGCATTGCTTTGCTCGTTGCGCTTTGCGCCCACATGTCAGCAATCCAGGAAACGCCGACAAACAGTCCAAGGACGATAAGCCAGGAATACTGTGATCCCATCATCATGCGAATCAACGGTTCCGCAACGTTGGATTGTATCAGCCACGCTTCAATTCCAACAAAGGCGGCAATCGCGCCTAAGAGATGAAGGTACGTTCGGGTAATAAACGTCGCCCGCTCTGAAACGGGAGCGTCTGCGGCAAACACGTCCGTTGATATATAGTTGTCATTCATTTCAAAACTCATGGAATTGTCCTCCTAATAAAGTTGTTAGTGGTATGTAGTAAGTGGTTAGTATTTATGTTGGATAATCGCTTTGCGCCCTTACCACTAAAAACTTACCACTTAAAACCTTTTACAGCCCTTTTTTCCATTCAACCAACGCAGCGATAATCGACGGGTCGGTTCCGCAACAGCCGCCTAAAAATCCCGCGCCGGCGGCAACCAAAGCCGGGGCGAAGGACGCGAACTGTTCTGGCGTTTGAGAATACGTTGCAACGCCGTCGACAATTTCCGGCAAGCCGCGGTTCGCTTTAATCCAGACGGGAAGCCCAGACGCATCGTGAAGCCGCTGGCAGACGGGGATGAACCCTTCGATTCCCTTTCCGCAGTTGGATCCGAGGATGTCGGCGCCGGCGGCTAAGAGGGCTTTTGCCGCTTTTTCCGGCGTCGCGCCCATCATGGTCCGGTCTTTGTTTTTGCCGGAGTCGAACGTCATGCTGGCAACAACCGGCAGCCCGGTCGTCTTCGCCGCGCGAACCGCCGCAGACGCTTCAATCGGACAGGACATCGTTTCGATAACAATGCCGTCCGCTCCGCCTGCCGCCATGCCTTCCGCCTGAACTTTGAACGCTTCGTACAGGTCGTCTTCCGTAACCTGCCCCATCATGAGGATTTCCCCTGACGGACCCATCGACGCGAAAACGAGGCAATCGGTTCCTTCGCACGCCTGACGAGAAATCGCAGCGCCCGCCTTGTTGAGTTCAAAAACCTGATCCGCGTCTACGCCGGCTTTTTGCAGCGTGAACCGGTTCAAGCCGAACGTGTTCGACAGAATTATCTGACTTCCGGCGTCAACGTAGCTTTTGGCTACTTTTAATACGCGTTCCGGGTGAGAAAGGTTCCATAAATCTGGAGATTCGCCAGAACCCAGCCCCAGGAGCTGAAATTGAGTGCCCCACGCGCCGTCGATAATTACCGGTTTGTCAGTTAATACTTTTTCTAATGTTGGATGCATGTGTTGTGTTAGTTAGGAATTAGGAGTGAGGAGTGAGGAGTTGACGCAAAGCGAACGCTCTGAATCAACGCCAACACTGCGCGAAATCAACCGCCAAATTATATTAATATTATACTCTTATACGAAAATAATGGAAGGGAGAGGCGAAAGAAAGATTAAAGCGTGTGGCATGCAAATTGGGGCTACTATAAAAAATAGCTCTGACCGACCAAAAGGCTGAACATCTGACTTTCTTTTTTTAACTCCCATTTAAATCAAAAAACTGTCTACTTGCAATCAAAGTAACGTTTGATTGCAAAACAGCGTTAGCTTTAATTATGAAATGAGTATATTGATTAATACGAATTGAGAACTTTTGTCTGGATAAAGCGTGTCCAGATTTCATTGCAAATCACACAAACTCATAACTAGCTTATAAAAGGTTGAAATCATTCAAGAATTTTAAACAAGCAACTGCAAAATCTGGCAATTTCGTTATAATCCTTAACAGATCAGGTAACAACACTATTAAAAACACCCATTTTAAAATATCCCAAAAGCGTTGTCTCCAAAAAACGCTATAACGTTTTTCGTAAATGTCGCAAACGGTATTTTTATGCGATTCAAATTCGTTTTTGAATTTTTCTTCGGAATATAAATCACATGCAATAATAATGAGATAAGCATCATCTTTAGTTAAAGGAACAGTAGTAGGCCAAACCCATTCATAGATTTTTTCACTCAATGATGACTGAGTTGTAATCTTTTCACCGTGATTATTGAGTACATCTGTTACAATCTTTTCAACTTTCTTTTTGTATATGAAATCTTTAGAAATTTCTTGATCTTCATTTTTGAAATCAAATTCATTTGAATTATCGGAATCTCTCCTGCTTTTTTTACTGTAACGTAATCTTAAACATTCTAAGACGATAGTTTTAAATGTTGAAATGTCTATGATTTTTTTTCGGATTGTTTTCATTCGCTGAGAAGGGCATAATGCCCATGCTCTTAAACACAATTTTACGAAAAAAAAGAAACTCAGAATGAAACTCAAAATAATAATCAAGTGCTTATATTTCTTAATAAACCCCATAAACCTCCATAACACATTTTCTTGAGCATCAATTTGACTCTCCTCACCTTTCTTTTCCGTTCCCTTCTCCTCCCCGCCGGAATTATTCTCGCCGACGTCGGCGTCGGCAGCGACCGCCGTCTCCTCTCCGCTGGCTTCCTGTCCCATAACAGCATTTTGACAAAACAGCGACATTGCCGCGAAGCAAACGGCAGCCAGAACGAAGGAAACAACGTGAAAACGACGGGAATTGGAAAGGGTTGCAAACATGGTTATTCTCTAATGTAGTTAAGTGTTAAACAGGATTTGGTTAAGGTTTGATATAGAAAAACAAAACGTTTTTTGAATCTCATTTAATTCAAAAATCAGACAAATGATTATTTATTTTCCTTTTCGTTATTCTCTTTATCTTTCTGTTCATCTCTCTGTTCGTCTTGCGGAACGTTAGTCATATCTTCAACGGGATTCGGATCGGCGGGCTTTTCCGAAGTCGGCGATTGAGGCGGGGTTTGTGGTTCAGGTTCAGGTTCTGGCTCAGGTTCAGGTTCTGGCAGCTGAATTTGAATATCAGGCATTTGCATTAAATTATCGTATGCATCAGGATTTTGCTCCCTAAACTTTCCTCCAGAAAGGAAATTTGTAAACATTAATAAATTCTTTCCCCAGATCAAACATATCGTTAGCATAACAATACCCCAAAACCAAAGCTTAAACGTCCATGGTTTCTTCTTTGTTCCCTGATTACTGACGCCGCTGGAACCGTTGTTAGAAAATCCGCTTTCAACTGCATCATCTTGAATTGTAACGTTGTCATCGTATGGGATTGCATTTGTTTGCCCCATAACCGCGGATTGGCATAACAGCGCCATCGCCGCAAAGCAAATGCCTGCCAGAACGAAGGAAACAACATGAAAACGATGGAAACTTGAAAGGGATGTATTCATGGGAATTCTCTAACGATGGTTGTGTAAAAAACAAGAAACAATTAGCAATGACTTGCGTCAACTGCTTATTCATTCCAACAATTCAATCTATTACATTAAGAAGCGCTGGGGTGTGTCATAAAATTTTGAGAATCTCAAAAGAAATGTTCGTTTTGGATATAGAAACGCAAGATGTTGTGCTGTGTAATTGACAAAAACTGGTATATTGTGTATTGTTTTTAAAGATTTCTTTACAATTGTGAACAATTAAACGACAATTTACTCAGACTTTTTAGCGCCATTTGGATTGTCTGGCATAACGCAAACGCGAAATCCTCCGCGGTTAAAGCGATCGTTGAAGTCGTGATAATTTCTCTCCGAACAGCTGCAATCGGAAAGCCAGCAACCGCCGCGAAGTACTTTGACCTGTGAGCTGGCGGAGCTTTTACCCGGTTTTGAAACAGCAGGACCTGTCGGGTCTGTTTGCGGGCTGGGGTCTGTAATTGGCTCGTACCAGTCGGAAACCCATTCTTCGACGTTGCCAAGAGTATCGTACAAGCCCCAGGCGTTAGGCGATAAGCTCCGAACTGCTATTGTTCTGCTGTTTTTGCCGTATGAATTGGCTTGAGCGTTTAACAGTTCAGGCGTTTCTTCCGTATCGGCGCGACAGGCGTATTCCCATTGAGCGTCTGTGGGTAAACGGACGTCGGCATTGAGCTTTTCCGACAGCGCCCGGCAAAAATCCTGTGCGTCCGTCCAGCTTACCTTTCTGACAGGAGCGTTTTCTGGCTCGTTGAGATTTTTTATCGCAGAGTTAGCCGTGCTGTCAGGCATAACGGAAAACCACATCTTTTGCGTCACCTCGCAGTCCAGCGCCCAAAACCCTTTTGTGAGCGTTACTGGATGAGGAATGGAGCCATTGATTAAAAAGGGATTGGAACTCAGTTCTGAATATAGCTTGTCATGCAACAGAGTCTGCTGTTCAAGCGAGTCTGAATTCTCAAGACTTGTTTCCAATTCTTCCAATTCGTCAATTCCCAGAGGGCTGTATTTCCGGGCAATTCCCAGCAACTGCTGAGTTGACATCTCTTTGGACAGGGGCGTTCTGTAGCCTCCCATGACAAACGTTCCCGGCGGGATCCAGCGAAAGATATATTCAACGCCGTCGACAACGCGAACCAGCTTTTCGCCCGCTTCCTTTCCAGGAGGAAACGGAGCGATAACGTCTTGAATTATCGTCTCAGCTTCGGGATTTGTTGGCAAGGTCTGAACAATGGCGGTTTTGGAAGCGTTATACGCGTTCGTTCCCCAAAGACCAGCTATTCCCAACAGAACGACTCCGGCAAGCGCTGCAATAACCGGCGTTTTTTTAACCGTCTGCTTTGTTAACGCCTGAATTACTTCTGTCATGGAAGAGTAACGATCGTCAATTGACTTTGCCGTCATACGATTCAAAACGCGCTGAATTCGATCAGGAACGTCTTTTCGAAATTGAGACAATTCCGGCAGAGCGAGACATTGCTGCGCTTCCAGTTTCTTTTTTGACGTCGAATACTCTTCTCCGTCAAATGGAACGCGCCCCGTTAGAATAAAGAACAGCGTACAGCCCAAAGAGTAAATATCCGATCGTGGATCGGCGGACGCGCAGAGTTCCTGTTTTTCCCGATTTCCAACACACTGTTCCGGCGGCATAAAGTCTGGAGTCCCGACGATTTGAACGTCCGTTTCCTGGGACGCGGCGACAGCCAATCCCAAATCCAGAACTTTAACGGTATTCTTAGGCGTTATCCAGAGGTTCCCGGGTTTAACGTCTCGATGTACGAATCCATTTTCGTGAGCGTACTGCAAGCCCTGCGCCGCCTGTATAATGATGTCGACGGCTTCTTGAACTGACAGCGGAGAATCTTGTTTAAGCCGCCGACAAACGTACTGATGAACCGTTTCTCCTTGAAGGAATTCCATAACCATATAAGGTCGTCCCTCGAATTCCCCGGCGTTAAAAACTGTTACAACGTTGGGGTGAAGCAGTTTTGCGGTCGATTCGATTTCCGTCTGAAAACGTTCCAGAGCGCTCGGCTCGAGAATCAGTTTTGTACGAACGAACTTGAGCGCTTCCGTTCTTTTCAGAACCAGATTTTCAGCGCGATAGACGTCTCCCATCCCGCCCCGTCCGACAAGCTGTTCCAGACAATATTGACCAATCGTCAACGGCAGTTCAAACGTCTTGTTGTTTTCCAGCTCGTCTCTCATCATCAACATAAAGCTGGACAATTCCGTTTCAAGCGGCAGAGGTTTGGATTTGCTCATATTTCCAAATCGTCTTCGTTGTCGTCGTCTTCCAGTTCGTTTAACTCTGCAAGATATTTTTTCAGATAGTCGTTGATTCTCTGTCGAATTTTCCTGATATTGGCGGGCTTAAGCCCGGTCAGCTCCGCGACTTGAAAAGAATTCTTCTTTTCATAAACAAGCTGATAATAAATATCGACGTCGCGTTGAGAGAAATGCGTACCCAACACGCGCATTAACCCTTGAGCGTAGATTTCGTCTTCGGTCAAATTCTCGACGTTGTCGGGGTCGTCCTGCCGGATTTGTTCCTGTTCCATTTTGAGAACCGTTTCCAGGACAGACGAATGAGGGTCTGAAATTGCGTGAGAGGAGGGGTCGTAAACCGCATTGGGGCGATTCTTCTTTTTCTGATAATCTCTTTGAACGCCTGTAACGTAATTGTCAACGACTTTATGCAGCCAGCTTCGGAATCGATCCGTCGGCTTTTCTTTTCGGAAGCCGCCAATTGATTTCATGACAAGGATGCAAATATCGTACAACATCTTTTTCCGAATCTGCCGATTGGATACGCCTCGTTGAATGAGCCAGTAAATTACCAAACGTCCATAGAGAAGGTTAAACCGTTCCCACGCTTTTTGGTCGTGGCTGCGAAGCTCGTCCAAAAAAGACGTTGGCGTTGGCTGATTGAAATCAATGTTGTTGTCTGACGAATTGGAATTCATGCTTTTTTATAATAATATTTGGACGTTATGCGTTAATCCGTTTCCTTCAACTAGCCGCAATTATATCTTGCAGATCGATTTTTGGCAAGTCCCCAAATATTGCAATATCTGCAAAAAATATCTTGTCTATCTTGAAATGAACAATATACTCATATAATACCGTCTAAAATTTAAAATAATTCTCAAAATTTTGGGGCTACGTGGTGCACAAAATAAAAATTTGCGGTGAACTAGATAAACAGTGTTTTTGTCTATTTGAACATTTTCAGTTATTATTGGACTTTTTAAGAGAATTCACTTTAATAGATGCAACATTTTTCTTGAAAATGCAGTATAATATATTAAGAGGAAAAAGATGTTAATTTAATTAAATTTCAAGGCATATTATATAGGTGGAGCAGGAATGCTCTGGTTGGTATGTTAAACCCTGTATAATAGGAGGTTGAAGATGAACGGTTACTGCTTTGTGTGTCTGGTTACTATGGCAATATTTGACATTGCGACGTTGCTCTTGGACGCCACGCCTTGGTATAAGATTAAAGCCATCTTTTGGTTTACCGTTATCTTGGGTGGTTATGCCTATTGGTGGAATTTAGTGGGGTAGTTATCGTAGGGCGCTACCCTTTTTTAGATATTATAACCTCTTGTTCTAAGTACATATCTAACAGCGCCTTGTAATTACGCCTGTTTAATCTGCTCTGGCGTATATGCGAAGTACTCTCCTGATTTCTTTCTTCAGCAAAAAATTGAGTCTGTCCGTTAGAAGCTGATTTAATCACCCACTAATTTACCATATAAATATATCAAAAACTATTTCTAAAAAATTTTGCTCTATAGGGTGCACAAAATTAAAATTTGTGGTAAACTAGATAAATAATAAGATGTATTAAATTAGAGTAAGAGTTGAAATAGCGAAACTTCGTGAGAAAAGAAGCAATGGGGCGTTGACGTTTCGACGCGCTTTTTCTCTCATGCGGTTTCCAGAAATTTGCAGCTCCCAATCACTGTTTATTTATTAACCTATGCCTACCCTATGAACTCATTTAAGATTTACAAAGGGCTTGACTTGCCGCTGGCAGGCAAGCCGCTTCAGAGTATTCAGGACTTGCCGCAGGTGAAAACCGTGGCGGTTGTCGGTCCTGACTACGTTGGGATGAAGCCGACCATGGCCGTCCAGGAGGGCGACCGGGTGAAATTGGGTCAGGTTCTTTTTACCGATAAAAAGACGCCTGGAGTAAAATACACGTCCCCAGCCGGGGGAACGGTCAAGGCGATTAACCGCGGCGACAAGCGCGCTTTGCTGTCTGTGGTAATCGAGATTGACCCCAAAGAGGAGGAAAAAATCCAGTTCCCGGTTACGCCGCTGGATAAGCTTACGGCAGACGACGTCGTCAAAACGCTGGTCGATTCCGGTCAGTGGACGGCTCTTCGGACTCGACCGTTCAGCAAAGTCCCGTCTCCGGAAACGCGTCCCAACGCGATTTTTGTAACAGCGATGGACTCCAACCCGCACGCTCCCTGTCCCGCTGTTGCGCTCAAAGACAGAGAAGACGATTTCCTGGCAGGGTTGAAAGTTCTGTCCGTCCTAGCTGGCGACAAGCCGCTGTTCTTCTGTCAGTCGCCGGACTGCCGCATTCTTCCTGAAGAAGCGGAAGGACTTCCGAATCTGCAAGTTGCGGAATTCTCCGGAAAGCACCCTTGCGGTCTGGTTGGAACGCACATTCATTTCCTCTGCCCGGCGTCAAGAACGAACGTTGTCTGGCACGTCAATTATCAGGACGTCGCCGCGTTTGGATACCTGTTCAAAACGGGTTACATTTGCAAAGCCCGCGTTATTTCTCTCTCCGGTCCGATTGTCAAAAAGCCGCGGTTGATTAAAACCCGAATCGGCGCTAATCTGGACGAGCTGACCAACGGCGAATTCGACGCAGATACAAAGGACGAAATTCCCGCCCGCGTTATTTCCGGGTCGGTTTTGAACGGCCGCAAGTCTGAACCGGGTCTGAATTATCTGGGACGTTACAGTCTTCAGGTTTCCGTTCTTCGTGAGGGCGTCAAGCGTCGCCTGTTCGGCTGGATTCTTCCGAAGTTCGTTGACTTCTCAACCAAATGGACGAACGCGTCGCTGTTCTTCCCTGGCTGGAAATACAACATGACGACCGATGTCTACGGCGGTCCGCGCGCGATTTTCTCTATCGGGTCGATGGACGATGTTATGCCTTTGGACATCCTGCCGGTGTTCCTCACTCGCGCTTTGGCGGTGGGAAATCTGGAACAGTCGGAACAGCTCGGAGCGCTGGAGCTGGACGAAGAAGACCTGGCTCTGTGCACCTACGTCGATCCGGGCAAAAACGAATTCGGTTCGATGCTCCGTTCCGTTTTAACACTCATCGACAAGGAGGGCTAAACCGTGTGGAATCCGATTAAATTCATTTTCAGTAAGACAAAACCCTGGTTTTCCAAAGGCGGAAAGCTGGAGGCGTTATATCCGTTATGGGAAGTCTTCGACACGTTCTTCTACACTCCGGAAGAAGTTGCGACAGGCAAATGCGCCGTTCGCGATTCGATTGACTTCAAACGCATGATGATTACCGTCTGCATCGCTTTGATTCCCTGCTGCTTTATGGCGTGTTACAATACAGGCTATCAGGCGTACAAGACGATGTCAACAACGAGCGTCGCTCAAAAGATTGTTGACGATAAAGGCGTAGAAAAGACTGTTGTCGCTCCGCTGAAATCGCTGCCGACAGACGGCTTGAAAAACTGGCGCGGCTGGCTTATGAGCTGCGTTAAAGTCGGAGATTTTGACCTCGGCGCCGTCCCGGAAAAGGGAACGGTTTCGTACTTCAGCCACCCGATTCAGTTTATCGTCTTTGGCGCGATGTACTTCATTCCGATTTACGTTGTAACGTTTATAGTCGGCATTCTATGGGAAGTCGTTTTCGCGATCTTCCGAAAAGAGATTGTCAACGAGGGCTTTTTCGTAACAGCCATGCTTTTCCCGCTGACGCTTCCCGCCACGATTCCGCTTTGGATTGTCGCCGTTTCGATTTCCTTCGGCGTCGTGATTGGAAAAGAAGTCTTTGGCGGAACGGGCAGAAACATCCTCAACCCGGCTCTGGTCGCTCGAGCGTTTATCTTCTTCGCCTTCGCCGGTACGATTACCGGAGACAGCATCTGGGTTCCGGTTGACGGCTTTACGATGGCAACGCCTCTTGCCGCGGCAACTCAGCAGGGCATGGACGGCATCTCCGCCGTCGCCGCCAGTCAGAACTTGACGGATATGCAATACTGGTTCGACTGCTTCGCCGGATTCATTCCCGGATCAATGGGCGAAACCAGCGCTCTGTGCTGCTTAATCGGCGCGGCGATGCTGATCTTCACGGGCATCGGCTCCTGGCGAGTCATGCTTTCCATGTGCGTTGGAACTGGCGCTCTTGCCGTGTTTACGTACTTCATGTACGCTATCGGCTACACGACCAATCCCGCCTGGGGCATTTACCCGCACTGGCATTTTGTGATGGGCGGCTTCGCTCTGGGCTGCGCCTTTATGGCGACTGACCCTGTTACAGGAGCGTTGACGCGAGGCGGTCAGTACGTTTACGGATTCCTTATCGGAGCGCTGGTTATTGTCGTTCGCGCAATGAACCCGGCGTATCCGGAAGGCGTCATGCTTGCCATTCTGTTTGGAAACCTCTGCGCCCCGATGATTGACTACTTCTTCGTCCAGGCCAACATTAAACGGAGGGCTTTGCGAAATGTCTAATAACAGCTTATTTAAAACGTTTTTCGTCGCGATTGCGGTTTGCGCCGTCTGCGCGACGCTGGTCTCAACGGCAAACGTCGTTCTCAGACCCATAATTGAACAGAATAAACTCAACTTCAAACGCGGCAACATCGTCCTGGCGGCAGACCTGGTCAAACCCGGATACAAAGCCAGCGACATCGCCCCGGCGTTTGAAAAGATCGACCCGCAGGTTTACGATTTGCTCAAGGAAAAGTTTGTTACAAACGCAGACGAATTCAATCCGGCGACGTTTGACGAACGCGCCCTGATGAACAAAGACGGCTATACGCTTGTTCCGGAAGGAGAAGTCAAACCCGGCGTTCCGACCGTGCCGCGTTACGTTACCGTTTATCTGGTCAGAAACGACAAGGGCGAATTGGAAAAGGTTATTCTGCCGTTCTTCGGCAAAGGACTTTGGTCGACCATGTACGGGTTTATCGCCCTCAATAACGACTTTACCACCGTTGGACGTCTGCTGTACTACGATCAACTCGAAACCGCCGGCTTGGGCGGCGAAGTTGAAAACCCGATGTGGGCGGACAAATGGATTGGAAAGAAAGCCTACGACGAATCCGGAAAGACTGCTTTGTCAGTTATTAAGGGAACTGTTGACCCGGGCGACAAAAACGCCGCTTATAAAGTAGACGGCATTTCCGGCGCAACGCTGACCTGCAAGGGCGTCAACAACCAGATCGGTTACTGGCTCAACGAATACAAGGGGCTGCTGGCTCAGCTTAAAGCCGGTCAGATTCCCCCGGAAAGCAAAACCGTTTGCGCTCAAGCAACCCCCTCAACTGAAGACAATTCGAAAGGAGGCGCAAAATAATGGCGACTGCAAAAGAATATAAAGAAGCGTTTCTCAGTCCGCTGTTCGCAACCAACCCGATTGCTCTTAGCGTACTGGGCATCTGTTCCGCTCTGGCGGTTACAACCAAAATGGATACGGCGTTAACGATGACAATCGCTGTTACGTCCGTTTTGGTATGTTCCAACTTCGCCGTCAGCTTGATTCGCAACCATATCCCGTCCAGCATCCGTATGATTGTACAGATGGTTATCATCGCGGCTATGGTTATGATTGTCGACCTCGTGTTACAGGCGTTCGCGTTCAAACTGTCCAAGAGCCTGTCCGTATTCGTCAGCCTGATTATTACCAACTGCATTATCATGGGCCGCGCTGAAGCGTTCGCCATGAAGAACCCGCCTTTGCTGAGCATCGTCGACGGTTTGGGCAACGGACTCGGATACGGTCTGATTCTGATGATCGTTTCGTTCCTCCGTGAATTCTTCGGTTCCGGAACGATTTTCGGATTTGAAGTTCTCAAGACGGTCAACAACGGCGGCTGGTATATGCCCAACGGCTTGATGATTCTGGCGCCCAGCGCGTTCTTTATCATCGGTCTGATTATCTGGCTGTTTAAAACCATCAACCCAAAACTGCAGGAGGGAGACAAATAAACTCTGTGTAACGGCTTCGGGATTCCGAAGTCCGCTAAAGGGTTTATCTCAAAGATTATGGAATTTTACATTACAGAATTCATTCGCAACGTCTTTGTTCAGAACCTTGCCCTGTCCCTGTTTTTGGGAATGTGTACGTTCCTGGCGGTTTCGCAAAACGTTAAAACCGCGTTGGGATTGGGCGTTGCTGTAACGTTCGTTATGGCGATTACCGTTCCGGTCAACTACATGATTTATCATTATATTCTCGTCCCGAACGGGGTGGAATATTTGACGTTGATTTCGTTTATTGGCGTTATTGCCGCTATCGTCCAGATTTTGGAAATGTTCCTCGACCGATACGTTCCCAGCCTGTATAACGCGCTGGGAATCTTCCTGCCGTTGATTACGGTCAACTGCGCCATTCTGGCGGGAAGTTTGTTCATGGTCGAACGCAGCATGGACTTCGGTCAGTCAATCCGTTACGGGTTTGAATCCGGTCTGGGCTGGGCGATTTCCATCAGCCTCCTGGCAGCGATTCGCGAACGCATGCAGTACAGCGACGTCCCGAAAGGACTGCGCGGCATCGGCATCGTGTTCATCACCGCCGGCTTGATGGCAATGGGCTACATGGTATTTTCAGGAATTTAGGTTATTGGTTGCGGATTAAAGATAATGATATTCAATTAGAAGTGAGAAAATTGGATGCTGGGAATCGCTGGGAACTGCTGAGAGATTTCTGGGAGAAGCTGGGATAATCCCAGAAAATTCCCAGAATCCTCCCAGAAAATTCCCAGAGTACTCCTAACTCCTAACTCCTAACTAACAAATCAAAGAGATATTATGTTACAAGAAATTTTATTAGGCGTTGGAATGTTTACCGGCATCGTGCTGGCGCTGGTAATCGTTATTCTGCTCGCCCGAAAACTTCTGGTTCCCAGCGGTTTGGTAACCCTGGAAATCAACGACGACCCGTCCAAGACGCTGGAAGTCCCCATGGGCGGGAAACTGCTTCAGACTTTGGCAGATAAAAAGATCTTCGTTCCCAGCGCCTGCGGAGGCGGCGGATCCTGCGGACAGTGCAAAGTCCAGGTTCTCGAAGGCGGCGGAGAAATCCTGCCGACGGAACTGGGGCACATGTCGCGCCGCGAAGTTCGCGACCACTGGCGTCTGGCATGCCAGACCCCGGTCAAGCAGAACATGAAACTGCAAATTAACCCGGAAATTTTCTCCGTTCAGAAATGGGAATGCACGGTTAAATCCAACCGCAACGTCGCGACGTTCATTAAAGAACTGGTTCTGGAACTCCCCCAGGGAGAACACGTCGACTACCGCGCCGGCGGATACATTCAGATCGAATGCGACCCGCATACCGTTGCGTACAAGGATTTCGACATTGACCCGGAATACCACGGCGACTGGGATAAATACAATCTCTGGCAGTACGTGTCAACCTGTACGGAACACGTAACCCGCGCATACTCGATGGCGTCGTATCCGGCGGAAAAGGGCATTGTTATGCTCAACGTCCGAATCGCCTCCCCGCCCCCGAGAATGCCCAACGTTCCCCCGGGACTCATGTCCAGCTACATTTTCAGCCTCAAGCCGGGCGACAAGGTTACCATTTCCGGTCCGTACGGCGAGTTCTTCGTCAACGAGAAATCCGATTCCGAAATGATCTACGTCGGCGGCGGCGCAGGCATGGCTCCGTTGCGTTCGCAGATTTTTGACGAACTGCTCACAAAGAACTGCCAGCGCAAGATTTCCTACTGGTACGGCGCGCGTTCGCTGAGAGAAGTTTTCTATGCGGACGAATTCGACAGACTGGCGGAAAAATTCCCGAACTTCTCCTGGCACCTGGCTCTGTCCGACCCGCTGCCGGAAGACAACTGGAAAGGTCCGACCGGGTTCATTCACCAGTGCCTGTACGATCTTTATTTGAAAGATCACCCTGCCCCGGAAGATTGCGAATACTACATGTGCGGTCCGCCCATGATGACCGGCGCCGTCGTAAAACTTTTGGACTCCTTGGGAGTCGAAAGAGAAAACATCTACTTCGACGATTTCGGCGGCTGATAGAGAATTGAAATAAGAATTCTTATTGAAAATCAATATAATTTGACGCCAGAGACGATTATCGCCTCTGGCGTCATACTTTATTCTTTGCGTTCTTTGCGGCTTTAAAATTATCTTTGGCGGATTTTATTCGCGATCCAGAAAGGTTGTTGCCTGCGAAAGAGTATAAGTGCAGGATAAGCGACCAACGGGAGCGGTTAATGGCAAACGCGCGGCAGCGCGGACTGGGAGCGGCGCCTCGCCGCCCTTTTTTGAAAAAAGGTTTTTCCCCTCAAACTCCCCTTTCCAAAAAACTTTAGCAAAGGGGAGAAATAGCAGTAAGAAGTAAAAACAACCAATCGGCGAAAATCCGTCCAATCCGTAAAATCCGTGTACGGACGAACCAACATAACGCTTGGACATTCTAGCATTAATAGCTCATGTACAGTTCGTACTCGTATTTGAGCGTCCGGGTTTCACCAGGGTTGAGCGTCAGTTCCCAGCGGAGTTCATTCTGACGGTTGAGCGCGTTGAGGTTCTGGTTAAGCTGGACGACTTTCGCGCCTTCTACGGGCTTTTCGATTTCCCCGAAGAACTGCCGTTTGACCAGCGCTTTAATCGGTTCTGCCCGACGGTTGGCGATGGTCAGTTCCACAGCAACGGTAATGCGTCGGCAGCGAACGCCCATGTATCGCATCTCGTCGCTGCGGTTGATTTCCTGCTCGTCCGCCTTGACGCTGACGCTGAGCGATTTCGTAATCGGGATGCTGGTCTTTTCGCCTGGCGACGTCCAGTAGCTGGTATTTTGTCCCAGGAATTTGTGTTCTGTCATGACGGCGGCGGGGCCGGTCGTCATGGGGAAGTCAAACGGGTTGACGAACTGGATCGTGTCCCACGGCGTGTTGGGGTTTTCCCGGTCGAGCGGATGACCGTTTTCGTTTCGCGTGTCGGCAACAGTCCATTCGACAACGCGTTCAAACTCCGTTTCCTTCTTGCCGTTGGACAACGCCAGGACGTCTGCTTTGTTCATCGACCGCTGACCGACGGGATGATAGTAAATATCGGGACCGTCTCCTGACGCGGCAACCGAACCGGACGGGAAATCATCGGAATCGCGGGGGCTGACGGAGTTCATAACCATCTGTGACATCATGCTGCCGCGGTCGTCGCCGTCCGGTCTGAGCATTTGGCTGAAAAACGCCGACAGGTTTGCCTTGTTGGAAATCGGGGAAATCACGTTTTCACAGCCGATTTTCGGGTATCCGCTAATAAGATAAAGCTGAGCGTCGCTGAAACTGCGCCACTGGTTGACGATTGTCGCAGTCTGCTCGATTGTCATTTTGCCGCGATTGGATTTTTCGTCTGGAAGCAGAATTCGATAAGCGGGAGCCCAAGCGGCGCCTTTGGTCAGATACGTTATGCTGACAATCGCCGGCTTTTCGGTTTTAACCTTGAACAGCAGCGTCGGACGCGATCTGACAACCGCGCCAATTTCGCCTTCAACGTCAACGCGGGCAATGGACGACTGCTGAATAACCGACTGTCCAAAATCCGTGTCGAGAATCAAAAATGGGCTGGAGGCGTTTGCCGTTTCAAAGGAATCTCTTCGGCTGGAATAATACGCCTGAGAGTAGTAATTTCGGGGTTGAAAATCCGATACAGACTGCGGCGTGGATTCCTGAGCTGGCTGACGAACGGCGGCAACTGTCCCGTGAACCGGCGGCAAGTTGGCGTTGTTGAAAAACACTCGGACTTTCTTTCCGACGAGGTCTTTTTGATAGTTCAGATCGCCTGACGCGCCTGCGAGTTCCTGATACTGACGCTGGGTCAAAACCGCTTCAACGTTGGCTGTTGACTGAATGAAAAACGCGCCGTGAATCGCGTACGGAATGGCGTCAAGAGCGTACTGACCGGTTGCGGGCGCGGTAAACTCTTCTCGAACCAGCGCGACGCCGTTTTTAAACATGCTCACCGATTTAACCCGGCTTGTAACAGCTCTGGGAGTAGAGCTGACAGAAGGACTGGCGACAGTCGATTCCACCGCCGCCGCAGGCGACTGTTGTGTAACGTTGGGGGTTTGAGCGTAAACGGCGGAAACGGCAAGAAACAATGCCAATGCGACGCCTTTCCAGATCTTAAAATTCAATGACTTCAACATGGATATTCTCTCCTGACGTGTAATTTATTTCCCTTTGAGTTGGAACGCGACGTTGCCGTCGGCTGACAATGCGGTCTTTTTCACTCCGACAAGCAGAATCGGGGCGAACTGAGCAGTCTCGGACGGCTCGCCCTGGCGGGTATACTTTACGACAAGCCCGGAGTCGCTTTGTTCAACCGACTGGACGGTGTATTGCCACGGCGTGTTTCCCCATTCGACCCAGTAAAGAATGACGTGGTCGTTGAAGTAGTCCTGGGCAACGAACTTCTGTTTTCTACTAAAAAACATGACCGCAGCGGAATGAAACAGCGATTCGAACTGTTCCATGGTTGTACAAACGCCGAACTTGCTGGTCTTGCCCTTTTCCGGCTTAATTGTGTTGAGAACGAAATACGGTTTAAACGTTTCAAATGGAATTGTCGTGGAACCGTCTGCAAAGGCAGACGCCGCCATTCCAAACCCGACTGCAGCCGCTGCGATAAATTGTCTTCTATTCATGAAATTGTCTCCTGTATAGGGAAATGAGTTGTTATACTTGTTTTACTTGAATTTTCCCGAAAAATGAGCTATTAGCTACTAGTCGCTAGCTTGGTTATCCCTATTTCTTGCGATAATGCACGAATCAGGTTTATCAAGCTAATAGCTAGAAGCTAGTAGCTAGAGGCTTAACATCGGAAAAACTCAAGTCGTTTTAGTATATTATATAATTATATACGAAAAAAGTTTTAAAATGTTAGGATCGCAAAGAAAATTTGTGGTTCTTCCGGCAAGTTGGAGTCTGCGCAAACGCCAGACGCCAATTAACCGAAAAACCCTTTTTGGGGAAATGTCCGTAGAATTGAATTGACAAATTCTTTGCTTGCAGTATAATTCAAATACTATCTTTCTGGTGTGCGGTTACCGGATAACCCCATAATTACCCAAAGGAGTATTAAACATAACCAGATTCATTATAGGAGCAATTCTTATTGCAATGAATTTTACCGCGAACGCTGCTTGAGGCTATTGAACAAATGGCGGACTTTCTCTTGAATAAGACAAGAATTGAATTTGACAAGGAAACGAGGATAACAATGACAGAAGAACAGAAAAGGACAACGCACCTGTCGCGCGACGAGGCATGGGAGCTTCTCACGCGTTACAATAAAGACGCATTCCACCTCCAACACGCTGAAACGGTGGAAAAGACCATGCGCTGGTTTGCCCGTGAACTCGGCTATGCCGAGGAAGAGGACTACTGGGGAATCGTAGGCATGCTGCACGACATCGACTTCGAGCTGTGGCCGCAGGAGCATTGCTTGAAAAGCCAAACGCTCCTGAAGGAACTCGGCGTGGAGGACTCCATCAACCGCGCCGTCGCCTCGCATGGCTACGGAATCGCCAACGACATTGCGCCGGAACATCTGATGGAGAAGGTTCTCTTCGCCGTTGACGAACTGACGGGATTGTTGGGCGCGGTCGTGCTGATGTATCCCTCCAAGAGCGCAAAAGACCTCAACCTCAAGAGCGTAAAGAAGAAGTTCAAGGACAAGAAGTTCGCCGCCGGGTGTTCGCGCGACGTGATTCAGCGAGGCGCGGATCAGCTTGGCTGGACGCTTGACGAACTCATTGAACGCACGATTGCTGCAGTTCAGTCGTTTTTACCATATTTTCCAAAGGAGTATCAAACATGACCAGATTCATTTTAGGAGCAATTCTCATGGCAATGACATTGACTACAAACGCTGCGGAACTGGAACTGACGCAGGAATGGGACAAGACGTTCCCGAAGTCCGAGAAGGTAGACCACTGCAAAGCGACCTTCAAAAACCGCTTTGGCATCACGCTGGCGGCGGACGTGTACAAGCCGAAAGGCGCGACGGGACGGCTTGCGGCGATTGCCGTCAGCGGTCCATTTGGGGCAGTGAAGGAACAGTCGAGCGGTCTTTACGCCCAGACGCTTGCGGAGTGCGGGTTTTTGACCATCGCGTTCGACCCGTCCTTCACAGGGGAATCGGGCGGTTCGCCTCGCTACGTTGCCTCGCCGGACATCAATACCGAAGACTTCCAGGCAGCTGTCGATTACCTTATTAGCCGGGACGACGTTGACCCGGAGAAAATCGGCATCCTCGGCATTTGCGGATGGGGCGGTCTTGCCATCAATGCAGCAGCGATCGATACGCGCGTCAAAGCAACCGTTGCCTCAACGATGTACGACATGACCCGCGTTACAGCCAACGGCTACAACGACGCGGAGGATTCCGCAGCCGAACGCATGAAGAAACGCGAAGCGATGAACGCCCAGCGCATCGTCGATTTCAGATCCGGCGATCCCAAACGCGGCGGCGGGGTCATTGATCCGCTTCCGGACGATGCTCCGCAATTTGTCAAGGACTACTACGCCTACTACAAGACGCCGCGCGGCTTCCATACCCGCTCGCTCAACTCGACGGACGGCTGGAACGTAACGAGTTTCCTCTCTTTCCTGAACGCCAAGTTGCTCGCCTACGCCGACGAAATCGAGAGCGCGGTTATGGTCGTTCACGGTGAAAAAGCGCACAGCCGCTACTTCGGCGAGACGGCGTTCAAAATGCTCAAGGGCGACAACAAAGAACTTCTGATCGTCCCCGGCGCGTCGCACTGCGACCTCTACGACGGCGGCGGAAAGAACGCCATTCCGTTCGACAAGATTGAGGCGTTTTACAGGAAGAATCTGAAATGATGTCGAAGAATTCCTTTTAACGTGCCGCCTACGACGTTCACGCGAACGACTAAAGCTGAATAGAAAAAACAGATACGGTCGAATCTGTTAGTTGTAAGTGGTAAGTTGTAAGTGGTAAGGACACAAAGCGATTTGCTTGGCTTATTCCTTACCACTAACTACTAACCACTTGCCACTTTACGGTCTGTCCAGAGTCTTAAACAGCAGTACTCTTGGATAGCCCGGGTGGGGGTCAGGGACAGCTCTGCCTTTGTTCTCGTAACCTTCCGCCAGAACATTTTTGAGACTGAAGCTGTTGTCCGGGTGAGCGATTGCTCCGATGTACTTGAGCTGAGGATTTTTGAGAGCTTCAGCCTCGAGCGCGCGCAGCAGCGTTCTTTGCAGACCGTGACCGCGATACGCCTCTTTGACGATTGCCATCTTGGCGTAGGCGAACTGTTTGTCTTCGTTATTTTGATAGTTATTCAGAAGCGTCTTAAACATGCCATGCGAATCCCCAAAGGACATCGCAATACAGGCTGCCAGTTCGTCGTTACAGTACGCGCCGAGAACAATCTGGTCGTTATTCTTCAGACCGTCTTCCAGCTCGCAGCGTTCTGTTACAATATACCAGTTTCCCCTGCCGGTCTTGTTATTGATCTCAATAACATGATCCTGCATTTCCATAATCGTATCGACGTCTTCAATTGAACACGGTTTTATCGTAAACATGATTTATCCTTTTGTTACATAGACTCCCGTTCTTCTTCCGACTTGGCGAGGATTTCCTCTGTCGCCTGCGGGTCGGCGGCAGAGCAGCATTGACGCAGCGCATCGGCGACGCCCAACAGTTCCGGCTTCCACGTTTCCCGGACGCTGACAGGAACGTCCAGCTGAGCGAATTCTTCCAGCAGCAGAATCATGCGGAGCAGGTGCCGGAAAATCAAGCCCTCCTGACGCGCCAGCCCCTTCGTCGTGACATACTTGTTGAACTCGCCGTTGAACTCCAGAATTTCGCCGGTTATCCAAACCGGGGTGATTTCGATTTCCTCTACCAGCGGGTATTCGTACTGGAACAGACGATAGAGCTTTTCCGCAAACGGAATCACCCAAACCCGTTCCGAGGCGTCCGGCAGACCGCCGAAACGTTCCCGCTCTTCCTGAATTTCCTCTTTCGTTTTTTCGACAAGTTCGTCGATTGTCGCCAAGCCGAGTTGTAACAGTTGTTTGTCCAGACGGCTTTGCGCCAGACGTCCCGGCGGCAGCTCCCACTGACGAGGAACGCGAACGTTGCGTAACAGCGTCTTGGGAACTTCCAAAACGGACTCGAACGCCTGTAGCTTCTCTTTAAGATCCGCGTCGACCAATTGATCAATCAGAAACGCCCCGTAGAGCGGATTGATCGACCGAATCTGAGTCAGAATCGACATCTTTTCAGTCCCAGCGGCGCGAAGGGGCGACCAGGACGGATCGGATGTTGAGGAAGTCTCGATTGCTTTAGAGTTAGGAGTGAGGAGTGAGGAGTTTTTTAATTCGGAATTAGGAATGCGGAATTCGGAATTAGTTCTAGCGAGCGACGGGAGCGGTTCTTGTTTAACTGGTTCGGACACGCTTGCGTCTTCTTGCAACTCTTCGTCTGACTGCTCAGAGTCGTCTGAAGAAGAATCATCTTCGAGCGGCGCTTCGCGTAATTCCGCATTCCGAATTCCGCATTCCGAATTATTCTCCTCTTCCTCTTCGTCAAACAGCCCGAACCCAAATCCCTGTTCCTCTTCCGGTTCTTGCGAAGCTTCCTTTTCCGGCAGGTATTTGATCTCAATAGCGGGAGCGTCGGGCGAGGGTTCCGTTCCCAAGTCAAGTTCCGTAATAAGACGGGATTTATCGGCAGGCGGAGCGGGTTCCAGAACGACATAGCCCGCGTTGTGAAGCGTCAGGAGCGCCTGATCGAGATCCCGCTGACCGCGTTCCATGCGTCCGGAATCGAGCAAACGGTCTTGAACCAGCTTTCGCAGCTGACCAACGTCCGGCGACGCCTGAAGCATAAACGCCAGCAACCGCCACGGAATCTGCCCGACGGAATGAAGGTTTTCTGCCTTGGCGTTTTGCAGGATCTGAAACTGCTTTTCCGACCAGTACTGCTCTTCCGGCGACCGCTTGGGCTGTTTCTTTTTGAGCTGTTTTTTGGCTTTCTGCAAGTTCGGGTCAGGCGTGTTTTCGGGAATCTGATCGTACTTCTTCTGCCAGCGGGCGATTTTGACGTCGTCCGGATGAGCCAGAGCGAACACGTATCCTTGCGTGTCGAACTGAGGGCGTCCGGCGCGACCGAAAATCTGGTGAGCCGTCCCGAACGGAACGAGCTTCTTTTTCCCTTTCGGCCCTTTAAGCAGGCTGGGCAGAACCACCGACCGCGCCGGCAGGTTGATTCCAGCCGACAGCGTCTCGGTACAGGCGCAGACCGCCAGCAGTTTTTTCTGGAAACATCGTTCCACGATTCGCCGGTACTTGGGCATGACCCCGGCATGATGAACGCCGACGCCGCGAAGAAGCATCGTCTTGAGCTTGGGACCAATGCCGTCCGTCATTTTTTCAGACTGCAGTTCCGCCAGCAGCCCCGCCTGTTGTTGAGCGGAGATAAGCTTTTTTCCCTTGAGGATTTCCGCATAGTCCCAGCACAAATCCCGGCTAAAGCAGAACAGCAGCGCTGGGGTTCGGCGCGTTTCGTCGTTGCCAAGCGCCATTTCCTCGACGAATTCTTCCAGGAAATGCTCCTCGTCCCACTGAAACATCAACGGGACTTTTCGCTCGTCCGACTCAACGACTTCCAGCTTCCGATGATGCCGCGTTTCCAGCCAGATGGCGAACTGCTTCGCATTCCCGACCGTTGCTGACAGCAGCAGCGTCCGAATTCTCGGAGGAAGAAGCCGAAGCGAGAATTCCCAGACGATTCCCCGTTCCGGGTCGTTAAACTGATGGAATTCGTCCATGACGACCGCGTCGACGTCGTCGAAATTCAAGGCGGAACTCTCCGCCGCCGCGCTTTCGGGCTGAAGAAGTCGATTGAACAGGATTTCAGCAACGACAACCAGGATTTTGGCGTCTGGATTGATTTTGCGGTTGCCCGTAACCAGCCCGACGTCGTTGGGGTCAAACCCCCACTGAGCCGCTTTGACCTGCAATTCGTGAAATTTCTGGTCAGTCAGAGCGATTAACGGCGTTGTGTAGTACGCCCTTCGTCCGGTAGTTAGAGCTTCAAAAACAACGGCTTCGGCAATGAGCGTCTTTCCCATTCCCGTCGGCGCGGACACGAGCACGCCCTGCTCGGAAGAAAACCACGCCAAAAGGGCTTCTTCCTGCATGGGATACAATTCGTAGGGAACCTGAGCTAAAAACGCCTCGTAGATTTCGTCGCGGGTCATTGCCGTATTACGTTGATAATAGTATATTTATTGATAACCGCCCGGGTTTACGAATCCAGGCGCGTATTTAGGGAATTATACCATAAAACGGATAAGAATCAATGAACGTTCTGGAAATCTCCAAATATTTTGGAAAATTTCAGGCGCGGGCGGTTGACAAAATATAAAAACGTGGCATAATACGTTCATTCAGTTTGCGGACAGCGTCTGCAAATCATAGAAATGGGCAGTTAGCGCAGTTTGGTTAGCGCGCCTCCCTGACACGGAGGAGGTCACAGATTCGAGTTCTGTACTGCCCATTTTTTTATTTCTTGAACGTTTTGCTTTTCATAGCAAGACGTCTTTTTGTTTTATATAAGAGCTTATAATTTAATTGTTTACGGATAGGCTATTCGTTCTAAAATGAATTTAGCGCCCAGACGCTGACGTTGAGGCTGGCGGCGTAAATGAGCCACAGGATTTGCGGCAGAATCAGTTCCGCCCCGAGGCGGGTGAGTTTCCAAAGACGATGGTACAGGTTGAGCGTTGAGACAAATATCGCCAACATAAACGCCAGTCCGAGCAGCGGGCTGTGAACGCCGAAAAATGCCGCTGTCCACGCTAACTGGAGCGCCAGGTTTATCAAAAAGGCGATTATCAAGTTACGGCGCATCGCGCCTTCTGCCAGCCGCCATCCAAGCCACGTTCCGACCGGCAGGAGGATATACAGAATCGTCCAGACGACCGGGAATACCCAGTTCGGCGGCGAAAGCGGTCCGCGTTCCAATCCCTCGTACCACGGTTCCAGATTGGAATAGACAATCATTCCGCCAAGCGCGCTGGTAGCAAAACTTAAAACAATAAACGCCGTCAGGATTAAAAAGGGATGTTTCTGGTTCATAATCGCTGAATTATAATCCCTTGGGCAAGAGAACGAGACTAGCAAACCCTCAATAAAAAGTTGGTTTCGATAACAAAAAAGTTCAGCAACAAAAAAGCGGTTAGCTCAAAGAGGATAATTATTCCTTGAGTTAACCGCTGTTGATTAAGCTGTATCAAATTAGCTTTCTGTCAATAATTCGATTACGCGAAGAAGTCGATCGCGTTTTTGAAAATCTTCAGACCGTCGCCGAGTTCCGGGTCGAAGCCGTCGGTTCCGACGCGGCGCGTCCATTGAGGGTTCTGAACGCCCTTGAGGTATCGTTCCGGGTGCGGCATCAAGCCGAAGACGCGGCCGGTTTCGTCACAGCAGCCGGCGGCGTTAGCCTGAGCGCCGTTGGGGTTGTCCGGTTCCGGAAGAACAGCGTCGAGGTCGTTGATATCGTAATTCGGAGCGCTTGTCAGACGGGGTGCGTAGCGCAGAGCCAGCTGACCGTTGTCTGCCAGGCGTTTGAGCGTTTGAGCGTCCCGGGCGACGAATTTGCCTTCCGCATGAGCCATCGGCATTTCGATGTCGGTAATTCCCTTTGTGAACACGCACGGCGTTTTCGGGTCAACGACCATGCGAACCCAGCGATCCTGGAACCGATGGCAGTTGTTCCACGTCAGCGTCGCCTGAAATCCGTTGTCGTCGATGGGGAGAATCAGCCCGGACTTGATAAGAATCTGGAATCCGTTGCAGATGCCCAGAATCAGTTTGCCGTCGTCGCGGAATTTATGCAAGGCGTCTGAAAGAGCGTTTTGCATTTTCGAGGCAAGAATTCGACCGGCGGCAATGTCGTCGCCAAAGCTGAACCCGCCGGGGAAACACAAAATCTGGAATTTATCGAACAGGGACGGATTTTCCAGCAGTCGGTTGACGTGAAGCTGTTCGACAGTTCCGCCAGCCTGTTCAAAAGCGAAGCCGGTTTCAATATTGCAGTTGGTTCCGGGCGCGCGAAGTATCAGGACGTTAATCATGTTTGTTAAAGGGAATGGGGTAATTGGAATCGGGTTATTAATGGCTCATCCGGAAACCGCGAACCTATTTTGTGAAACAGCTTTTAGCTTCTAGCCTCTAGCTTTTAATGTTAGCCTCTGGCTTTAAAAGCTAAGAGTAGAGTTTCAAATACACAAGCTAATAGCTAGTGGCTAATAGCTAGAGGCTTCTCAGGTACGGACTTGCCAGATTGACCTTATTGATTGATTATACTCCATTCCCTTAGAGTTTCAAGCCCCCTGCCCTACTTTACCGGTCCGCCCCACAAACCGTGGAGATTGCAGTAAGCGTAAACGAACGGGGTTTTGCCTGAATCGCAGGCGTCCGGCGGGCAGGAAAACAGCGCTTCCGGGGCGTCGCCCGGCTTGAGATATTTTCTCTGAACCCGATTGTCGGAATGAACTTCGATCCATTCAATATAATGTTCCGGAATCATCGGGTGCGGAACCGAGCCGATTTTTACTGTAACAACGTTTCCTTCCCGGCTGAAAACCGGCACGTGTTTTTCGTGAGACGCGTCGACGGTATTCGCTTCCAGCTTCTCCATCGGAGATCCGCAGCAAACCAGCTTTCCTCCGCCTTCGCCGACCACTTCAACCATGTTGCCGCAAATCGGACAACGATACACTTCGAATAGTTTCGCCATGATTCTGACTCCTTTAAAAAATGGGGAATGGAAAGTAATAAACAGCGTCTGTTACATAAAAAGTCCTTGAACTGTATTTTATCCCGTTTTCCTATACGTGAACGCGAGGAAAAACGCTTTAATAAATAAAATCCTGTCTATTACTAACTTTAATTATTTTTTGATTATCCTCAAACTTTAGGCAAAAGTCAATAGTCCTTCTAAAAGAATATTATATTTTTCAGGAAAAGCCCTGCATATTTTTTGTAATCGCTACAATCGATACAGATTTTGGGGAATTAGTGAAATTTTTCGGCTGAATAATCATATCTTTTGAAAACATCGTGTATATTTTATGTAACCAAAACAATTTATTTCGTGCATGAGTCATAAATTGTTTGATTATTCGGCAAATCTTAACTGCAAGGAATTGAAATTATGAACCGCCCCGTTACCCTATTTTCAGATTCGTATCAGGCGACGCCTGACCGGTTTGAAACGGAACAACGGCGCTGTATATCTGAAGAAAGCAGTTTTTATCAGGCAGGTCAGGAAGGCTTGCTCTATACTAACGACCTTCAGGCAAATTTCAATCTTTGGGGAAACATAGACAGATTCATTTCTTTAGCTTTTGCACAGACCAATCGGAATTTCCGAGCCGATTCAACTATGCAGAGCATATACCTTCTCCAAAACCCAAAAAACAAAACAACAGAAATGCAATCCGCTCTCTGTTCCTGTCATGGTATCCGACATGACAAGACAGACCGTACTATGTTAAACGACTGTGGTATCCGAACGCGTCGTTGTTCTCTGAAGTTCTTCCGCAGCGGTTTGGGATTCCTGCCTTTTTATCCAACCATTTCCAAACTAAAACCAGATAACATTCAGATTGCATCTGAATTTCAGAGGAGTATTAATTGTGAACAATCCAACTTGCGAAGCCGTTCGTCCTTCGAACTCTCGCTGTCGTCGTGGAAAGATCGATCCCACAACATGCGAACGAGACTATTCAGAAGACGAAGTCGAATTTATGCGAGCTTTGGACAGCTATAAACGAATGTCCGGCCGAATGTTTCCAACGTGTAGCGAAATTCTCGAGGTTATCCGAAGCCTCGGCTACGTGAAAACAAGACGTTTTTAGTTTACACAGATAAACCCATATTTTTGAGAATTGGAATTCCAGCCTCGGATTTGAGGCGTCCGCAGTCTGGATTTCCAATTCTCTTTTTCTGTTTTAAATCTCCTGTTTTATCTGTGTTGCCTTTTCTGCCCTGCCCTGCCCTGCTCTTGACTTGCTGGAGAGGATTGCTTCGTGTAATTCCGAATTACGAGCCCCCCTTGCGTTAGTTTTGATTCTTCGTTATAATATATATTAAGAAGAAATAATACAATGTTACGTTCGCGGCAGACATTCAATGTCGCTTGTAACTTTCAGGATAGTATGAAGAGCAATATTTCCCTCAAACTGCTCGGTCAGCTTTTAGACGGTCGATGCAGTTCTCCGCGCAGCATCCTTGGCCCGCACTCGTCGGGCGACGACCCGGACTTGATTTATATCAGAGCCTGGCTGCCGCAAGCGAGTCAGGCGTGGATGATCGACACACAGGGCGACGTCGTCGCGCCGCTGCGGAAAGTTCACCCGGCAGGGCTGTTTGAGGCAGCCTGCCGTCAGTTTAAGATATCCGATTTTTCCAATCCCTCCAACAAAAAAGTTTATCGATTTCGCGTCGTTGACAAGAAAGGTTCCGTTATGATCAAAGAAGACCCGTACCAGTTCCCCTCGCTGTTAACCGATTACGACCGCTATTTATTGGGCGAGGGTCAGCATTGGAAATCCTACGACAAGCTCGGCGCTCACGTCTGCAAAAACAAGGGCGTCGAAGGCGTCAATTTTCTGGTTTGGGCGCCCAACGCCCGATCGGTCAGCGTGATTGGCGATTTCAACGGCTGGAACAAAACCGCGTCGCCCATGCAAAACGTCGATTCCACCGGCTATTGGGAACTGTTCGTTCCGAACCTCAAACCGGGCGCGCTGTACAAGTTCGCCGTTAACCAGAACGGGAACTGGGTGGAAAAGTTTGACCCGCACGCCTTTGCCAGCGAATGCCCGCCGCAGACGGCGTCTAAAGTCGCGGACTTGTCAACGTACAAGTGGCAGGACAAAACGTGGCTGGAAGAACGCGCTCATTGGGACTGGCTCCACAAGCCGATCTCCATTTACGAATGTCACCTCGGGTCGTTCAAAAAGCCGAATCCGGATCAGCTCAAAGACGGTCTCAATCCGGAAACGGGCACGCATTGGCTGTCCTATCGACAGATTGCGGACGTTCTCATTCCGCACGTCAAAAAGCTGGGATACACTCATATTGAGATCATGCCGGTGGCGGAACATCCGCTCACAGCGTCGTGGGGATACCAGATTGTCGGGTATTTCTGCCCGACGGCGCGATATGGGAAACCGGAAGATTTCATGTATCTGGTTGACAAATGTCACGAAGCCGGGATTGGCGTAATTATGGACTGGGTTCCCGCCCATTTCCCCAAAGACGCTAACGGCTTGGCGCGTTTTGACGGCACGGCTCTGTACGAACATCAAGACCCGCGTCAGGGCGAACATCGCGACTGGGGAACGTACATTTTCAACTACAGCCGATACGAAGTCCGTAACTTCCTTATTTCCAACGCTCTGTTTTGGCTGGATAAATATCACATTGACGGGTTGCGCGTTGACGCGGTCGCGTCGATGCTCTATCTGGACTACAGCCGCAAAGAGGGCGACTGGGTTCCCAACGAGTTCGGCGGCCGAGAGAATCTGGCGGCGGTCAGTTTCCTCAAGATGATGAACGAACAGGTTGGAATTCAGTTCCCCGGCGTTTTGACCATTGCAGAAGAATCTACCGCCTGGCCGGGCGTGAGCCGTCCAACTTACGTCGGCGGTTTAGGGTTCTCTTTGAAATGGAACATGGGCTGGATGAACGACACGCTTCGTTATTTCCGCAACGATCCCGTTTATCGAAAGTACCATCAAAACAACTTGACGTTCAGCTTGATGTACGCTTTCAGCGAGAACTTTGTCCTGCCGCTGTCGCATGACGAAGTCGTTCACTGCAAGGGCGCGCTGATTAACCAGATGCCGGGCGACATGTGGAAAAAGTACGCCAATTTACGTCTTTTGACCGCCTATCAGTGGACGCACCCCGGGAAGAAACTGCTCTTTATGGGCGCGGAACTGGGACAGTGGACGGAATGGGATTTCGACAACGAACTGGACTGGAAACAGTTGGATTATGATTCCCCGCAAGGGCTTGTCCGTATGACGGGAGACTTAAACAGTCTGTACAAAAACGAACCGGCTTTGCATGAACTTGAGTTTGACTGGGAAGGGTTTGAATGGATCGACTGTAACAACTCCGACGCCAGTACGCTGTCGTATTTGAGAAAGTCGAAGTCCGGCGAGTTTATTGTCGTCGTCGCGAACTTCACGCCAATTGTTCGATACGACTTCTGGGTCGGCGTTCCGAAATCCGGGACGTACGAGGTCATTTTCAATTCTGATTCGTCGTATTATTCCGGGTCTAACGTTGGTCAGGCGTTTGTCAAAGCAACGGCTGTTGAATGTCAGGGACGCCCGGCGTCAATGCAGATTACGCTCCCGCCGCTGGCACTTGTCATGTTCAAACTGGTTAAGAACGACAAGACCGAGGAGAATTCAGCAGAGCAGGGCGCAAAGCTTGAAGAAAAACAAGAGTGAACAGAACGACTTTCTAAAAACTGTCCTTTCCCCGCTTATTACAAAACTGTAAATGACAATAACTTAACAAACGCCAACGTAAACAAGCCCGCGGCGTTCGAAGCAGTCGGAAAAGAAAGGAGAAAACCGGCGAGACGAACTGGCGGAATAACGGCGCCCAACAATTGAGAATGAATTCAAACCCACAGCCGAACGCGAGTCTGTATCGCTCCTCCGCCTCTTTCGG
>JAZMZV010000276.1:0-14738 GCA_045586185.1 Thermoguttaceae bacterium
TTGCAATCTTTCCGCAAATTTGATATATGAAACAATCATGAAAGCGTTTGGCGTTAAAAAGGTGTTAAAAAGGTAAAAAACGATGCCCGACGCTTTCTTTTTCTTATAACTTTGCGGTCTAACTTTAACAAAAATCTAAAAGTAAAATAGATAAAACAAAATCTTTTCTAATCGATACAATAAGAGTATTTTAACGCGATTTTTCCTTAAGTTGATACCTATGGGGGTAAACCCCACGGCTATTATTATTGAACCGCTAACGCGGTTCGTGCGCGACGACAAGCCGTCGCTTTCCGGGGGCTTACGCACCCCGGCTCGCCATTATTCTTCGGTTTCTTCTTCCTCTTCAGCCTGTTCCGCAGCGCGGCGTTCGTCCATCAGAACAGCCTTGCGGCTGAGCTTGATTCGGTCGTGATCGTCAACGCCAATGACCTTGACTTTCATCATCTGACCGATCTTGCAAACGTCCGCAACCGAGTTGACGTAACCGTCGGACAGTTCGGAAACGTGAACCAAGCCGTCGCGGCCGGGAACGATTTCTACGAACGCGCCGAAGTCCTTGATGCTGATAACTTTGCCGTTGTAGACTCTGCCGATTTCGATCTTGGCGGTAAGGGCTTCAACCTGACCCAGAGCGGCTTCAGCCGATTCCATGCTGTCGGACGCGATGGTAACGGTTCCGTCTTCGTCAATGTCGATAGACGCGCCGGTGAGTTCCTGAATTCCGCGAATCGTCTTGCCGCCGGGGCCGATGAGCAAACCAATCTTGGCGGGATCGATGTTCGTTTTGAGCAGACGAGGCGCCCACTTCGAGATCTCCTTGCGCGGGCGGTGAATCGAGCGCAGCATGGTGCGGAGAATCTGGATTCTGCCGCGGCGAGCCTGAGCCAGCGTAGCTTCGATCATTTCAGGCGTGATGCCGTCGATCTTGAGGTCAAGCTGAATGCCGGTAATGCCGTTTTGCGTGCCGGCAATCTTGAAGTCCATGTCGCAGAAGTGGTCTTCGTCGCCGATGATGTCGGTCATGAGCTGCCAGTTGTCGTTCGACTCTTTCACCAAACCGATGGAAATGCCGGCAACCGGGTTGGAAATCGGAACGCCTGCGTCCATCAAGCCCAGCGTCGCGCCGCAAACGGACGCCATGGAGCTGGAACCGTTGCTTTCCATGATGTCGGAAATAACGCGGATCGTGTACGGGAAGACTTCGTTGTCCGGAACGACGGGGCGAACGGATCGTTCTGCCAAAGCGCCGTGCCCGTATTCGCGGCGTCCAGGACCGCGCAGAGGCTTGCATTCGCCAACGGCAAACGGCGGGAAGTTGTAATCCAGCATGAACTTTTTGGAATACTCTTCAAACAGACCGTCAACGCGCTGATCGTCTCGAGCGGTGCCGAGGGTAACGGTAATGAGCGCTTGGGTTTCGCCGCGCTGAAAGACGGCAGATCCGTGAACGCGGGGCAGAACGCCAACGCGGCATTCCAGCGGGCGGATGTCTTCCAGACCGCGGCCGTCAATGCGTTTGCCAGCCAGAACGAAGTCGCGGACGACGCGCTGTTCCAGCTTTTCCCACGCCAGATTGAATACGAGTTCCGGCACGGCGTCTTCCGCTTCCGGATCCGGAATGACAGAGGCTTTTGCCGCTTCTTTGACTTCGTCAACAGCCGCGGCGCGCGCCAGTTTGCCTGCCATGTGCTTAACTTCCGCCAACTTGTCGTAGAAGTCCGCCTTGATCTTTTCGTAGACTTCGGTGCAGTCCGGAACGGGCGTGTATTCCGCCTTGACCGGCTTGACGAGGTCAATCATCTCTCTTTGCAGAGCGTTGATTTCCTTGATGTACTTGTGAGCCGTCAGAACGCATTCGAGCATTTCCGCTTCCGGCATTTCGCGAGCGAAACCTTCGATCATGACAATCGACTCGTCCGACCCGGAAATGACCAGGTCGAGATCGCTTTCTTCCAGTTCTTCCTGAGACGGGAAGGGAACCAACTCGCCGTTAATGCGAGCCAAACGAACTGCGCTGATCGGTCCGATAAACGGAGCCGGCGACAGGCACAGAGCCATTGAGGAGCCGTTCATCGCCAAAACGTCGGTGTCGTGCTGACGGTCAGACGACAACGCGAACGACTGAATCTGGATTTCGTTGCAGTATCCGGCCGGGAACAGGGGGCGAATCGGGCGGTCCATGAGTCGAGCGGTCAGCGTTTCTTTCAAACTCGGCTTGCCTTCACGCTTGATAAAACCGCCGGGGAACTTGCCAGCCGCAGCGGAACGTTCGCGATAATCGCACGTCAGGGGGAAGAAATCCTGCCCTTCTTTGGCGTCCGCAATCGTAACGGTTGCGATAACGCTCGAATCGCCATATCCACACAAGCACGCGCCAGCCGCCTGCTTTGCCAACTCTCCGGTTTCAAACCAGAGGATCTCTTTTCCGATTTGTTTTTCTACTCTTTGTTTCATTTACTAGCCTTTAAAACTTTCTTAAATCTAACTACTAAAAAAACTTTTCCTAAAAAACTTCTAAATATACGAAAATACTGATTGTACGTTTAGCGGTCTGATAATAACTCCCAGATAATCCGTCAAGAGAAAATCAATCCTGATCAACAGAAATTTTACGCCTTCAAGACAAATTAGTTTCTACCTCCAACAACCTGCCGACATAAAAAACTGACTCTCTTCCCTCCCTCTTGTTTCCGCAAGGCGAACGACCTGCGCCGCTCGCCCGATACGCAAAAAAGTCTACCGGAAAATTTCCGATAGACTTTTACGCTTGATTTACTTACGAATGTTCAACGCCTGAATGATGTCGATGTAGCGTTGGGGTTCCGTCTTCTTCAGGTAGTCCAGCAGACGGCGGCGGCGACTAACCATAGCCAGCAAACCGCGGCGAGTGGAATAATCCTTTTTGTGGGAGCGCATGTGTTCGGTCAGCGTGTTGATTCGTTCGCTGAGGATGGCGATCTGAACTTCGCAGGATCCGCTGTCGTTGTCTGATCGCTTGAACTTGTTGATGATTTCCTGCTTTTTAGCTTTTTCGATCATTGTAAAGTATTTCCTTAAAAATAAACCATGAATTCAGGTGGTTTGGAGTGTAAGCCGTCTGGCATTTCCCCGCGCGTGAACTTCATCGCGTCTCGAATCGTCTACATCAGATCGAGAAACCGCTGAATTCGCAAACAATTTTATTTTGCGAATTTTACCATATTTTATCCAAACAGCAAGGGGGGGCAAAAGGGAATCCCCTATAAACCTTGTTTGCTCTAAATTTACTCTTTATCTGTTTGAGCAAAGAACTCGTTGAGCAGTTGGATTGTATAAACCAAAACGGAACTGGTAAGGCGCTTACAGCGTTCTGACCGCAGCTGTTTGTGTTCCGGCTCATCGCTGAGCGCCAGCCATGCGCCGACGCTTTCTTTACAAAGGACGCTGCCCGACGTCGCCTTGGCAAAGTTCGGCGCGATGTCCGTTTCTGGAACAAACGTCGGCAGCGGCGTTTCCTTATAGAAGTCCGTCAGCTTTTTCTGTAACGGATACAGGTCGGCGGGGGATTCAATAAACAAGCTCATAAAGAACCCTGCTCCGTTGATTGCTCCGCAGAGGCTCTCCTGTCCGCCGTACCCGGTTCTGCCGTATTTGAAGACGCCAAAGGGGAACTGACGACACGCTTGAGCCTGATCTGGGTCGACGGACTCGACAGCGTCCGCATAGGCGAGAATTGCCGCTTTTACCAACCCAAACATGCAGCCGTGTTCTTTATAGTATTCGTACGCCTTTTGAGCGGCAGGCTCCGGGTCAATCGGGACGTATTTCCAAACGGTCGATTCCGGTTTTCTGGCTCGCCGCGGTTTCTTTTCCCTCGGTTCCTCTGCGACTTCTTCGGCATTTCCAATAGCCGTCAGCCCGAATCCTAATCCAATTCCCAACGCCGACGTTAACGCTGAACGACGATTAATCTTATTTTGTGACATTGTTACTTCTCCTTCAATTCCTAATTCCGAATTCCTAATTCCGAATTAAACAAAGATCCACGGGTGCGTCCACGGGTTTGTCAGCGCTGTGCTGGCGGCGAGAATTGACCAGAACAAAGCGGCGTACAGCCCGATGGTAATCCACTTGTTGTCTTTGGCGCGTTCTGCGATGGGAATGAGCGACGTCAGCCAAAGCGGAATGAGCCAGAACGACCAGCGGAAAGCGCACGTTATTCCGCCGTAATTCCGGTCGACAAGCGGGCGCATGATATAAAATCCGATTACGACTACGGTCAAAGACAGGGTGAAAAAGCCCAGCAAGCCAAGTTTCGGGTCGGACTTCCAGTTTAACATCCAGACGACAGCCCCGGCAACGGAGAACGCCCAAAGCGGCGTCAGGGAGAAAATCCCGTGATGCCCAACGAGGACGTTAAACGCATACATGATTCTGGACGGCTCGCCGCGGTCAACGCCGACGCGGTGTTTCCAGTAGCTGTCGCGAACGACGCCATCGCCGCGGTCGTAGGTGTAATCGTACCAATTGTCTCCCGCCTTGCGGTGAGCGTACGGCGGAATGACCGTATTGTGAGCCGCATAGTTCGTTCCGAAATATCCTGCTGCAACAATCAGACATCCCGGCAGGAACCCGATCAGGGCGCGTTTCCAGTCAACGACAAAGCAGACCAGCGTCAGGGCGGCGAAAAACGCCAGCGCAGGCAGTTCGCAGACCACGGCAAAGGCAGAAAACAGTCCCGCCAGGAAATAAAACCAGACGAATCGCGGGTTCTCGTTGAATTTGTATTCAAATACGATTTTGACAATCGCGTATAGGGCGACAGAAACCACTGCGGCGGCGGGCAAATGGTTTTGCAACGACACGGCAAAGGTCGTTAAATACGTCCCAAAGCAGACGCTTCCAACGACAAACGCTCGGGCAAAGGGACTGTCTGTGAGCTTTTCGACAATCAGAATCGTCATGATAAACAGAACCAGCAGGCACGGAATATGGCTCAGCGCTGTAACAGTTCTGACGCATTCAAAAGGATATTGGGCGCACGTCATTCCAGTCGTATTGACGACCAGCCAGTAGATTCCCGCCTGAAGCGTCGGCAGCAGCGGCGGCTTGGAACTGTACAGATGACCGTCGTGCTTGACCATGTCGATCGTGTCCCAGCCGCGCTGAGCGATAACCTTGTCGATCGCGTACGGCGCGCCGGGAACTCGCATATCCGGTTCAACCAGAGCGCGAATCAACGCCCAGCGGGAACGGTCGTTGGCGGACAGCGTCGGGCGGCGCGTTTGCAACTTTGGCATCGTCGCCTCAAGATACGCGATTCGCTTGGACTCAATTTCCGCGTTAGAAAGCCCCATTTCTTTCCAAATCGCAATTTTGCGGTTAACCGCCTGCTGAAATCGGTATTCCTCCAAATCGATAGCTCTAAAATCTTCGATAACGGCAATGCGGCCCATTACCATCGCTATTGACGCAACAATGAATATATAGTATACGTGTTTCAGGGATAATTTTAACATGGCTGAAGATAATTCGTAATGCGGAATTCGTAATGCGTAATTACGCTTCGCGCCTCAATAAATAAATCGTAACTTCCAATCATTTTACGATAAAAATGAATTTCCTTCAACCCCAGCCCCTGTTAAATCATATTTTTTTCGGTATAATTAATTAAGTTGCGAGAAGCGAGTTGCGAGTTGCGAGAGGATTTTTTGAGTCGTCTTGTCATCCGTGGATAACCCCTACGGCTACAAATATTGAACCGCTAACACGATTCTAGCAGAACGCTGTTGCGTCTAATTTTTATTCTCGCAACTCGCTACTCGCAACTCGCAACTTCCCACTTACCACTCCCATATTAACTATTTTTCCATGGCATTTTTTTCCGACTTAAAGACAATATATCACATGCTTCGTTCCGGGGCGAAGGGCAAGACCCACGCGGAACGACTGGACAATTTCTATTCCGGCCAAGCGAAAGGATACGACGATTTCCGCAAACGGCTGCTTAAAGGCCGCGAGGAACTTTGGGCGGCTCTGGCGAATCCCGAAGTTGGCGGCGGCGTTCCAGAAGGCGGCGTTTGGGTCGATTTCGGCGGCGGAACAGGCGCCAATCTGGAACGCTTTGCAGAAGAAGACCGAAAGAAGCTCAAGAAAATCTACGTTGTTGACCTGGCGCATTCGCTGCTTGAAGTTTGCAATCAACGCATTGCCGACAAGTTCACCGACGAAAACGGGAACACAAACTGTTGCACCGCGGAAGCGGACGCGACGATCTGGACTCCCGACGAAGGATACGCCGACGTCGTTACGTTTTCGTACTCGCTGACGATGATTCCCGACTGGTTTGCCGCTATGGACAACGCTCTGCGAATCCTCAAGCCGGGAGGAATTATCGGCGTAGTCGACTTTTACGTTAGCCGAAAATGGCCGGCGGAAGGGCTGCGGCGGCATTCATGGTTTACCAGAAGCTACTGGCCCGTCCATTTTAATACGGACAACGTCTATCCCTCGCCGGATCACGTTCCGTATTTGATGAGTCACTTTGAAACCGTCGACTTCCAGGAATACTACGGCAAGATTCCCTATATCCCGATTATTCGCATGCCGTACTATACGTTTGTCGGAAAGAAAAAGGAAACGGTGAGCGCATCATGACGTCAATTCTGGTTTTGGGAACCAACAATCTCAAAAAGCGAGCGGAGCTGGAAAAGTTGCTCGTCGATACCGAGATCCAAATCAAGACGCTGCGCGATTTTGAGAATTCGATTGAGGTTGTCGAGGACGGGCTGACCTTTGCCGAAAACGCCGATAAAAAGGCGTCTGAGCAGGCGATTCAGCTCAATCAATGGGTTTTGGCGGAAGACAGTGGCTTGATTGTCGATTCCCTCAAAGACGAGCCAGGCGTATATTCCGCTCGATACGCCGCGCTGAAAAAGATTCAGCGGGAAAACGGCTACGCCACGCTTGCGGACGCTGCCAGACTGCACCCGGACATTCATTCTTCCGACGACGACAACAACGCCATGCTGTTGAAAGTTCTCGAGGGGAAAACCGGCGACCAGCGCAGGGCGCATTACTGCTGTTATATGGCGCTGTCGAACCCCCAGGGAGAAATCGTCGCCAGAACCTTCGGCTTTTGCTACGGACGGATTCTGACAGAACCGCACGGAGAAAACGGGTTCGGATACGATCCCTATTTTGAAGTTGTCGAATTCCACAAGACGTTTGGACTTTTAGCTCCGGAAGTCAAATCCTGTATCAGCCATCGCGCCCGGGCGACCCGAGCGATGATTCCGTTGTTGAGCGGCGAGGCGCCGCTCCCAGTCCGCGCTCCCGCGCGAGACGTATTATAATCGCTCCCGTTGGTCGCTTGCGAATTGTTTAGAACCGGGTAGCGATTCAATATTAGGAGGCAGTAGGGATTACGCGAAGCGCTAATTCCGAATTCCGCATTCCGAATTCCTAATTAAAAAGCTCCTCCCTCCTCACTCCTAATTCCTAACTATCAAACCGCACGACTTTACCAAGTGCGCAAATAAAAAAAGAGGTTCCATTGGAACGGACGCCGTCTACTGCGGAGTCGAATCAGACCGTAGGGCAAAAACAGTCTGAAACAAAGTACGTTCTTGAAACCTCTCTTTTTTGATTCGTTTCGAACCATGAAAGTAAAAACTATCGACAGAGGGCAAAATGTGATAATTTCTGCCCTTTTATAGATGCAAAACCAATGCCAAAACTCGAAAAAATTTTTAGAAAAATTTTAAGTCGTTATAAAACAACGACTTAAGAAATATAAAAATTTTTCAGGAATAAAAAATCGCCCTTTTTCGCCTTGCTCAACCCTGCGGATGTTGTATTATTTTAGCGCATGTATCAAAATAATACAACAGTACAATTTACAATTAGCAATTTGCAATTAGCAATTGACGCAAAGCGCCTCAATGAAATCCACTTTTAAACCAATTAGTTAATATGTCCACAGTAATCGTTAGCGTCAATCCGAAGGCGGGGCGGCGCAATAGTTCCAGCCGTGTTGAATCCTTTGTAGAAACGCTCCAGAAGGAGTTCGGGTTTGAGGTGGAGGTTAAAACCGATTTGGCAGAAGTCGCTCAGCGGGCGAACGAACTGTTTGAAGCCGGGACGCTGCACGCCCTTGTCGGCGTTGGCGGCGACGGCACGGCGGCTGAACTGACTAATCGAACCGTTCCGGGCGTTCCTTTGTCGCTTTTGCCCAGCGGGACGGCGAACCTTTTGGCGAAACAGCTCAAATATAGTACAAATCCGGTTAAGATGGCGCGCATCGTCGGGACGGGAACGCCCAAACCGTTCGACGCCGCTACGGTGAACGGTCATCTTTTCCTGTCGATGGTCGGGTGCGGTTTCGACGCGGAAGTTGTCAATCAGGTGCATACCGCCAGAATGAGCAATCCCAAGGGGGCGCATATCAACTACTTGTCGTATATCAAGCCGATACTCAAGGCGATTGGCGGGTACAAGTTCCCGAAACTCAAGATCAGCATTCTCAACGAGTCGGGAGAGCTGGAAAAAGAAATCGTCGGCTGCTGGTCGTTTATTTGCAACATTCCGCGATACGGCTGGGGCGTCCCGCTGGCTCCCAAAGCCGTCCCCAACGACGGCGAGCTGGACTTGTGCGTTTTCCGCCCCGGCAATTTGTTTGCCGGATTGATTTTGGCGTCGTTTGCCCAGATGTTCGGCGCTCACCGATTTCTCCCCGGTTGTACGATGTTGAGAGGAAAACGATTCCGCGTTGAACCTGCAGACTCGACTTCCGAGTTGGTTATCCCGTTCCAGTTCGACGGCGACCCCGGCGGAAACATCCCGGTTGACATTGAGGTCATGCCGGGTCGATTGACTATGATAACGAAATGATAAAGACTCAAATATCCAATTTACAAGTCGGAGACGGTCAGCCGCTATTGGTGTTAGCGGGACCGTGCGTCATTGAATCGGAAGAACTCACCCGGTCAATCGCGTCGACGCTTAAAGAGATTTGCTCTCGCGTGGGGGCGTCGTTTGTGTTCAAGGCGTCTTTTGACAAGGCGAACCGAACGAGCGTCAATTCCTATCGCGGTTTGGGAATCGAGGAAGGGTTGAGAATACTGAAAAACATTCGCGACGATTTCCAAGTTCCCGTTGTTACCGACATCCATGAAGCGTATCAGGCGGAACTGGCGGCTCAAGCGGTCGACTTGATCCAGATACCTGCGTTTTTGTCACGCCAGACGAGTTTGCTTCAGGCGGCGGCGGAAACGGGGCTGCCGGTCAACGTCAAAAAGGGGCAGTTTATGGCTCCCGGCGACATGAAAAACGTGGTCGAAAAGCTCCGCGCCTTTGGCTGCAATAACATCCTGCTTTGCGAGCGCGGAACTTTTTTCGGGTACGGACGCCTTGTCAACGACATGACGGGACTGGTCGAAATGCGCGATTTGGGCGTTCCGGTTGTTTTCGACGCCACCCATTCCGTTCAGGCGCCTGGCGCGCTGGGAAACTGCACCGGGGGCAATCGCCGGATGGTTGCGCCGCTGGCTCGCGCCGCCGCCGCAGTCGGCATTGACGGCCTGTTTATCGAAACCCACCCTGACCCTGACCACGCCCTGTCCGACGGCCCGAACAGTTTATATCTCAGCGACGTAGAAAACGTGTTGAGGTCTGTCATTGCAATTCGAGAGACGGTTCTCAAACATAACTAAATAGAGTATTATGTCCAGTTTAATTCCTCCGTTTACTGTCGAAGAAAAGAAAGCGGATTTCATTTCGTTTTGTATTGAGCAGTACGCCCAGCAGTTCAAACTGTCTGGAACTGAGGTTATTAACCGCTTTTCCAAAACCGGATTGCTGGAATTCCTGTACAATCATTACGAAGGGCTTCATACTCAAGGCGGAGAGTTCCTGGTTCAGCTTCTCCATAAAATGCTAACGGAAAGGGAGACGAGTTTAGGGAATAGGGAGTAGGGAATAGTTTTCATGATATAAAAAAACATTGGCTATAAAGTTGTAAAATGAATATAACAGAATTTGTTCAAGAGATGCCAGAAATTACTCAAGATAACGTTCGGTTACTCATTCCCGGTAAAATAGCCCGTTTGGTTTCGTTAATTCAGCAGCAGGACGGCGGAACCGTCATAGAAGCCATGTTGAAATTCTATAATTCTAAAATCTATTCTTTGCTGTAACAGGAAAGAACCAAGACGTGGTACATGAGCGCATTACAGCTCTTTCAAGAGTATCAGCAAGAGTAAAAAACAGGAAGTGCAATTATGTACATGCTAGCCCGACTCATCTTCTCGATATGCGTATTGGCGCTTGTTTTGTTATGTGCGTTCTCTGATTCGTATGAGTGGGGGACGCTCATTCCCGTACTGATAACGATCATTCCTCTACTGTTTTATATGTTAAATCGTAAGCCTGTCAACGATTTTCTGAAGGGGTATAATCCCGGGAAAATGGCGGATAATGATTATCACTATGCGCTTGTTCACTTATTCAAATTTATTTATCAGACAATTGTAGTTACAGCATGGACGCTTGCCATTATCCATATCTTGCTTTATATTTTGGTAATTGGCGGCTGTTTTATGTTTAATTCGTTACTAGCAATTTGTCTTATCTACGGTATTCCTTTTGCGACAGTTTTGTTTGTTTTACATACTATATTGGGCGCTCTGGTTGGTTTAATAGACCGTATTCCTTCTTTTGGAGCATTATTCTTTGTAAATCTGTTTTTTATTATTTCGTGGCAGATTTCATACCTGTCATTTTTATTAGATCTTTATGCATCCTGTTGATCCTCTATAACTAGATATTACACAGATTATTCTTGCGATATTTTCAGATTCAGCCGATTGAATAAACAATGATTCGCTGTTTTTTTGAATATTTCTGCCTCTTTCCCCCTCTTTTTCGCCCATTTTTTCGATAAAATCGTTAAAGCCCTCTTATATTATTTTAAAAAAACGCTATAATATATTAGAAGTATTATTAGTTTGGAGGATAAGGGACAGAGTTTTTCCTTCGCGAACCTGACCCTGATTTCCTCGTTTTCACACCTAACGCCTACCTGTTTATTCACTCAAAAAACAAAGGATTGCATATATGTCCGATACACTTGCCAATGTTTGGGATGCCATTTGCGATGTTTGCACCGGCATTAGCCGCGGCATAGAACGTACAATTACCAGCATGTTTGGTTCGTCCAACGCCCGGTACATTAAAAAGCTTCAGCCGAAAGTTCAGGCGATTAACGACCTGGAACCGAAGTACGCTGCGATGTCAGACGAAGAGCTTCGCAACCAGACGGTTCTGTTTCGTCAGCGGTTAGACAAAGGCGAGACGCTGGACGACCTGCTGGTTGAAGCGTTTGCCGTTTGCCGCGAGGCGAGCAAGCGAGTTCTGGGCATGCGTCATTTTGACGTTCAGCTCATCGGCGGCATGGTCCTGCATTCCGGCGCGATTGCCGAAATGATGACCGGCGAAGGTAAAACGCTTGTTGCGACGCTGCCCGCCTACTTAAACGCTCTGGAAGGGCGCGGCGTTCACGTCGTTACGGTCAACGACTATCTGGCGCGTCGAGACATGGAATGGATGGGTAAAATCTACATGTTCCTCGGTCTGACGGTTGGCGTTATTCAGTCCCAGATGGAAACGTCGGAACGACAAAAAGCGTACGACTGCGACATCACCTACGGAACCAACAACGAGTTCGGCTTCGACTACCTTCGAGACAACATGCGTCCTGCCGCCCGCGGCGACTGGCGGTATCCGAAAGAGCTTCAGCAGTCACAGGGGCGTCTTAACTACGCCATCATCGACGAAGTCGACAACATTCTTATTGACGAAGCCCGTACCCCGTTGATCATTTCCGGCGGCGCGGACGACGACGTCAAAATGTATCAGGAAGCAGACCGCATCGCCCGTCAGCTGGTCAAAGACGTCGATTACGAAGTCAACGAAAAAGACCATACCGCCAACATGACCGACGAGGGTATTCGTCACGCGGAAAAGCTCGCCGGGGTCGAAAGCTTCTATACGCAAGACCACATGGAATGGCCGCATTTGATTGACAACGCTCTTAAAGCGCACAGTCTTTACAAGCGAGACGTTAACTACATCATTTCAGACGAAGGCGAAATCGTCATCGTAGACGAGTTCACCGGGCGACTCATGCCGGGTCGAAACTGGTCTGACGGTTTGCATCAGGCGGTTGAAGCCAAAGAAGGCGTTAAAGTCAAGCAGGAAAACCAGACGCTGGCAACTGTTACGCTGCAAAACTTCTTTAAGCTGTATCGTAAAATCAGCGGTATGACCGGTACCGCCATGACGGAAGCCGGCGAATTCTGGAAGATTTACAAGCTGGACGTTATCGCCATTCCCACCAACAAGCCGATTGCCAGAATCAACTATCCAGACCAAATCTATCGCACCTCCCGAGAAAAATACAACGCGATTGTCAACGAAATCGAACGCATGAACCGCTGGGATTCCGTTTCTCTTAAAGGTTCAGACGAGTGGATTATCGGCGACATCGTTAAAGAAACCGAAGATCAGCTGGAACTGTTGGTCAAGGGCGACAAAGTCCCTACGCTTATCGACAAGAGCAAGATCGACGCTATCGAACGCAAAGGACGCCCGCTGCTGGTCGGTACAACTTCTGTCGAAAACAGCGAAAAGTTGTCTGAAATGCTCAATCGCCGCGGCATTCCCCATCAGGTCTTGAACGCAAAGCACCATCAGCGCGAAGCCGAAATTATCGCTCAGGCGGGGCGCAAAGGAGCTGTTACAATCGCCACCAACATGGCTGGCCGCGGTACAGACATTATCCTCGGCGGCAACGCCGAAGCCAAGGCGTGGTCGATTCTTCAGCAAACCTATGCGTCCAAGCTGGACGTTCCCCAGGAAGAATGGAAAGAGCTGGAAGATAAGATCGAAGAAACCGACCACATGAAAGAAGAAGGCGACGAAGTTCGCGCGTTGGGCGGTTTGCACGTCATCGGGTCTGAACGGCACGAGGCGCGCCGTATCGACTTGCAGCTTCGCGGTCGATGCGGTCGTCAGGGCGACCCGGGGTCAAGCCGGTTCTTCCTGTCTTTGGAAGACGACTTAATGCGTATTTTCGCCGGCGAATGGGTCAAAAACATTCTTACCCGACTCGGCATGCAGGAAGGTCAGGCGATCGAATCGAAGATGGTTTCCCGCCGGGTTGAAGGCGCTCAAAAGAAAGTCGAAGAACGCAACTTTGAAGTTCGTAAAAACCTGCTCGAATACGACGAAGTCATGGACGAACAGCGTAAACGAACCTACGGCTACCGTCAAAACATTCTCGACGGCGCCGACTGCCGCGCTCTGATTCTGGAGATGATTGACGAGCAGATTAAAAACAACATCGGGCGGTTCCTCGCCAAGGGCTATAACGAAGAAACGTTTGCCGCGTTTGCGTCCAAGGAGCTTTCCGTTGAACTCGACGCCCGCTCGTTCCGGAACATGTCTTACGACGACGCTGAAAAGTACGCCAAAGACGAAGCGTACCGTCTGGCGGAATCGGCTGTCAACGACGCCATTCAGGAAAACATTCCAGACGACGCCGAAGAAGACGAATGGAACTGGGAAGCTCTGACTCGCTGGGTCAACACGCATTGGAAAACGTCTCTGCGAGAACGCGATCTGAAAGCCAATCCAATTGACCAGCTGGACTCGTTCCTGGTGGAAAAGGTTCGCTCGGCGATTGAAAAGGTTTCACTTGAACCCGGCAAAAATCTGATGGATCCGTATTATGGACGCAGAGCCGCGCTGAACTGGCTGAAGATGAAGTTCGACATCGTTCTGGATTTTGAGACGGTTAAAAATCTTGAAAAAGACGAGTTTATCGACCTTGTCAGTTCCCGGGCGATTGCCGCATATCGAGAAAAAGAAGTTATTTTCCCGGTCATGGCTGGTCTGGTTCACGCTGTTACCTACGATGCAATGGGGTCAAAGCATTACGACCGCGACGCGATTATCGAATGGGTTGGCGAACGGTTCAAGCTGACCATCACTCACGACGACTTGAAAAATAAACAGCGTCACGAAATCGAAGAGTTCCTCAAAGACATCTCTCGTAAAGAGCTGGAAAAGGGAGACATGGTCAAAACCAAAGCCCTTGAACTGGCAAAGGCGTTTATCGAAAAATACGGCAAGAGTTCCAGCGGAAAAGACATCTTCACGCTGGACGAAAAAGGCCGCGCTGCGCTGCCGGACCTGGCAAAAGAACTCAAAGAGAAATACGACGTTGACATTAAAACGGACTATCTGGCAACCGTCCCACTGGACGAGATGGAACGCCGAATTCTGGAATTCGTCGAAGACCGCTACCGTCCGGAAATGCGAAAGCTGGAACGCGCTCTGGTTCTGCAAATCGTAGACGCGTCCTGGAAGAAACACCTCATGACGATGGATCACCTTCGTTCCAGCGTCGGGCTTCGCGGATACGCTCAGGTTGACCCGAAAGTCGAGTACAAGCGAGAGGGTATGCGCGCCTTCGACGAGATGTGGAACGGCGTCGGCGACCAGGTTACCAGCGTCATTTACCGTATGGAACAGCAGGTTGACGACCGATTCCTCGGCTCCGTCTGGAAACGCCAAAAGCAGACCGCCGTTCACGAGCAGTCCGGCAACACCGCGTCCAGCATGGCGAAAGACTCCGACATTCAGCGTCAGCAGCGCCAGGCGATTGACAACTCGCAAGTCAGCGAAAAGAAAGA
>JAZMZV010000277.1:0-34041 GCA_045586185.1 Thermoguttaceae bacterium
CTCCCCTTACTAAAGTTTTTTGGAAAGGGGAGTTTGAGGGGAAGAACCTTTTTTTCAAAAAAGGTTTTCCCCTCTTAATTAAACTTGAAAAAACTTCCCTAAAAGGGAGCCAGCTTGCTGGCGACCGAAAGTTTTTTCAAGGGCAGGCTGCGCCTTCATTTCAATTCAGCATGTAACAGCCCAACGCGGCGGGAAGATGCAGAATGGTTAAGTCATTTATGGTTTCCAGACGGAAATCGTCCATGTTTTTGGTAAAAACGACGGCGCGTTGGAGATGGTTTTGTTTCGAAAATTCCAAAAGCCCCGACAGGTTCTCGTTCCTCGTGTGCTGGTTTCGGTATTTGACTTCAAACGGAATGAGCTTGTCGCCTGTCTGGAGGACGAAGTCAACCTCTTTCTCGTTTCTGCCGCGCCAATAGGAGAGGACGCCGCCGGCTGGCGAATAGCGATCGTACAAATGTTTAAAGCAGCAGCTTTCGACGATTTTCCCCATCTTTTCGGGATTGTCCTGGGTCGATAAACCGTATACTAAAACGCTCGACGCGATAGCGGGATCGCTGAGATACGTTTTAATCTGACTTCTTAAAACCTGTTTCCCGTATCCGAAAGCGCGCATTTGACGCAATAAATACGTCGATTGAAACAGGTCAAGATAATTCTGGACGGTTCTCTTGGTAATGCCCAGGTTTTCTGTAACAGCAGGAACGTCCAGTATGCCCCCATCGTGCATGCACAGGTAAAGAAACAGCGTTTCAAGCTCCTGAACGCGACGAACGCCGTACAAAGACGTCATGTCGCGTTTGAGAACCTTGTCAAGGATGTCTTCTCGAAGCAGCTGCTGAACCAACTCGATGGAATTTAGCAATGAGTTTCGAGGGAATCCGCCTCGGAACAGGTATTCGTTAAAAAGCCCCTGCAGAGGTTCAAATACATGACTAACCGTCATAAATTGCGTTTCTGACCAGTCGAACAGCTCTTCCCAGTTTTGCGGAAGTTCCAGACGAGGAATTGGCTCCTGCTTTCCCGCCGATTGACGAAGCTGCAGATATTCGTTGAAGGAAAGCGTCGGCAGAGGAATTGTATGAATTCTGCCGACTCCTGACTCTGCTTTTTCCATCAGCAGCCCGGCAGCGGAACCGGTGATTGCAATATGCCGTTCCGGATTGAAGTCCGCTTGATGTTTAATCCATACCTGCCAATTGGGAACGGATTGAATTTCATCGAGAAACAGATATTCCGGTCCTTCCTGTCGCGGCTGAATTTCTCGCCACAGACGAATGCAGTCGTCGATTCCAGCTAAACTAAATAGCGGATGGTCGAACGTACAATAAAAAATATTGCCGGGCGGGGTTCCTTTCTCAATTAGCGCATTGATTGCCTGTAGAAATATTGTGGTTTTCCCGACTTGTCGTGCGCCGCCGAGAGCTAAAGTGCGATTTTGAACGGGACGTTCAACCCAATTTAAAACCTCATTAAATACGCGACGTTTCCATACAGGAACGTTGGGTTTTCCAACTCCTGTTGTCAACCATGGATTAAACTGCAGCGTTGCTGACAATAGCTCTTGACTCGAAAATCTCATTAAAATTACCTCTACTACCCTTAATTGTATACAATAAGGGTAGTATACTACACTAAAATGACGTTGTCAAGGGGAATAGGGGGCAAAAACTGCATATTTATAAAAATATTTGGCAAATTTGTCTTTTTCTGGTGATTTTCGACGAATACATTTAATTATTTATATAGGATAGATGATTTCATCTTTAGCCCCAGACGACTTTCTTCCTGCTCTTGAATTTTTCGTTTGATTTCTGTACAATAAAAGTAGAGTTCAAATTAATCTACCTTCCTTTAACCCTTAGTATAAAAATTTCCATGATACGACGACAATTTCTTTCTCTGACGGCGGCGGGCGTTACAGCCGCGGCGCTGAACGTCAGCGGGGCAGCGTCCGCAAAAGCGGATGACGCTGTTCAGGACGCTCCGAAACGAAAGCGGCCTATTCTCAATCAATTTCATCGAGGGGCGGGAAACTACCGACCGGAAAACACGCTCGAGACGTTTCTCTGGGCGTGGGGGTCTGGCGGGATTCCTGAAGCGGACGCCCGATTCACGGCGGACAAGGTGGCGATCGCGTGTCACGACGGGGATTTGGCGCGCTGTTCTCACGGCGTTCCGGAGTCCATGAGGAAGACGCCTATCGCGGAACTGACCTGGGAGCAGATTCGCGACGTTAATATAGGCGAATACCGGGGCGAAGCGTTCAAGACGGAAAAGATCCCGACGATGGAGTCGGTCTTTGCTTGCATGAAGGGGCGTCCGGACCGAATGTTATACATTGACGAAAAGGGCATGCCGCCTCAGCTGATGGCGGAAATGTCGGAAGCGTACGGCGTTCAGGAACAGATTATTTTCGCGTCGTCAAAATACGACATCATCAAGGAATGGAAAAAGACGGCGCCGAAAGCGAAGTCAATTCACTGGATTCCGACGCTCAAAGACCCAATTCAGGCGGTTGCGAAACTCACGCCGTATTTGGATATGCTCGACAAGGCAGCGTTTGAAGGCATCGACATCTGCCAGATTCATACGTTCTGCGATTTAAGTCGCCCTGACCCGTACAGCCCAACAAGCGAATTTCTGCGTCACGCTGGCGAGACGATGAAAAAACACGGCGTTATTTTTCAGTCCCTGTCTTGGACAAACGGCGACAAGGCGGAAACGTACTACGGACTAATCGACTTGGGCGTTGAGTCCTTCGCAACCGACTACCCGATCGAATTCATGGCGGCAATTGAGAAATTGGAACCATGAATTTAGGTTGTTTTTTTCTTACTAAAGTTTTTTGGAAAGGGGAGTTTGAGGGGAAGAACCTTTTTTTCAAAAAAGGGCGGCGAGGCGCCGCTCCCAGTCCGCGCTGCCGCGCGCCTGCCAAAAACCGCTCCCGTTGGTCGCTTTTATTTTCCTTCAAAAATTTATAGCCGCAAAGAACGCAAAGAACGCAAAGATAACCAATCGGTGCGAATCCGTATTTTCCCGGGGGCTTACGCACCCCGGCTTGCCAAAATCCGTGTGCGGATGACCTGCTCATAAACAAAGACTAGCGAGCGCACTTCGCCGTAAATCGAATCAACACGGTTTGCTCTAACGGCGACGGGGTTGCCAAGGTCAGGTCGATTCTTGCCCCGTGCGGATAGCAGACGCCAACGGACGCGGTTAGCTCAGCCCCGTCGATTATTTCCAGCTCCGTTTCCGGAACGGACTGGAACGGCGGGCAGAACGCGGCGTTGACTGACGCGTGTTTTTGATGTGCAGCAAAAGATACTCTAAACCAGCCGGTCTGAACGTCTTCGCCTTCCGTCCCGGTCTGACGCGTCCATTGCTGGCAGACGTCGGACGGGAAAAGCGATTCTAAATAATCCTCAGATTCTTCCAGGTCTTCTTCTGCGTCGCCCACGCCTTCAACGGCGTTCTCTTTTGCATCGTTTATCTCAGAAGCGGGAGAAGGTTTTGACGAGGGTTCGTCATAGCCCCAAAACCAGAAAACATAATGAAAAAGAAACGCGATTATAACGCTCAAGTAGAATTCAGGCATGGCTTCCGTTCGACAGACGCCGCATAAGAACAGCAGTTCGACGGGAATGAGAAACAGCCCGATTCGTTGACAGGTTTTGGATTCGTCTTTGAAGGCAACGGAAACGGCGCCGCGCAACAAAGCGGACAAACAGACAAAAATCAGAATAACCAGCGGAAGCTGCCAGCTCATGACCGGAAACCCGCCTGCCATGCGTCGCCAAAACAGCGTCATTGCCAGCGCCGTCCCCAAGAGCAGCGTCCAGTAGACGAGCCATCGGCATGCAAGGCGATAGAAGGCGAGGATATTCATAAGGCAGTAGGCAATAGGCAGTAGGCAGTAGGGAATTACTGAGCGCTTGGCGCTATCAGGTTAACCATTCCCCAAAACTTATTTTTCGTTATTGGACAAAGCCATTCTCTTTTCTTCAGCAGCGGCGGGTCGGCTGTAATGCGGCAGTAAATCCCATAAAACGTCTTTTCTGCCGGCGGCGTACTGACGAATCGCTAATTCTCCAACGCCTTTGGCGGTTGGGGCGCGCAGTTCAGTAGCGACAACGAGTCGGTTTTCCAACAAGGCAGGATTAATTCGACTGACGTACGGTCCGGACAGCCATCGATCGGGTTCGGTTTGAGCCAGCCAGTCTCGCCATGCGACGGTTTTCTCGTCCCCAGCTGGGGCGAACGTTCCGTCTTCGGCGCGGTCGAAGTCGCGATAAATCACCTGACCGCGTTGGCAGTCGAAGGCAATGGATATTTTCTCGACGTCCTTCGGCGCTTGGTTAGCGCAGACTTCCATGGAATCGACGCCGATAATATCAGCGTTGACCGCCCAGGCAAACGTTTTGGCGGAAACGACGCCCACGCGAAGCCCGGTAAACGAGCCGGGCCCCTGAGCAACGGCGACCAGCCCAATTTGGGTCGGTTTCAAGCCGGTTTGAGTCAAGGCTTGTTTCAAGCCCGGCGCCAGCGATTGAGCGGAACGTATTTCCGGCGGCAGCTGAGCGAAGTAGGTCAAACGCTCGTTTTCGAAAATCGCCACGGAAGCGGATTTTTCAGTCGTTTCAAGTGCAATGCAGTACATTATAATCAAATTTTGCAATTGTGAGCGGCGAAGTTCGCCAAAATTCTCTAATTTTTCTGAAACCGCGCAATCGGCGGAATCGTTATTATATTTTTAAAAATTGTATAAAAAGGCAAGGGGGGGTCTGACAAAGTTTTTATTTTGGTTATAATAATATAGATATAGATGAGTAGTAAGATGCGGCTTTTTTGTCAGAAATCAATGAGCGAGGGGTAAAGAGTTGTGCAATCGCAAAACTCCTCGCTCTTTGTCTTGACGAATTTGCGCGTCTCCCCCCATTATTTGGTTTCAAAAGGATTACTCCCGTGAAAAGAGCCATTATTAGCGACATCCACAGCAATCTGGAAGCTTTAACAACCGTTATGGCTGACATTGAAAAGCAAAAGGTGGACAGCATTATTTGTTTGGGCGACGTTGTTGGATACGGCCCCAACCCTCGTGAATGTTTGGATATTATTCGTTCGTCATGTTCGGTTTGCATAATGGGCAACCACGACCACGGCGCCATTTACAATCCGGATGGATTCAACGCTTGCGCGGAACAGGCGATTTTTTGGACTCGTGAAGAACTCCAAAAGCCCTGCGATCCGGTTGACGTCCGAGACGCCCGGTGGGATTTCCTCGGGAATCTGAACCGAAACTACGTCGAAGATAAAATGATCTTTGTTCACGGCTCCGCCAGAAACCCTCTTAACGAATACGTCTTTCCAGAAGACGTTTACCATGAACGCAAGCTGGAAAAGATCTTCGCTCAGATTCAGTGGATCGCGTTTCAGGGGCACACTCACGTTCCCGGCATCTTCACGGAACGTCCGTATCGATTCCGCTCTCCGGAAGAATTCGACAACGTTCGCGAGCTTCAGCCCGATTCCAAGTACATGATTAACGTCGGGTCTGTCGGTCAGCCTCGCGACAACGACAACCGCGCCTGTTACGTTATTTTTGAAGATCAAACGGTAACGTATCGTCGCTTGGAATACGATTACAGCGCGACGGCAGCGAAGATTGGCGCGATTTCCGAGCTCGACAACTTCCTGGCGGAACGACTGACAGAAGGTCGGTAACGTCAGAAATGAGGAGCGAGGAGTGAGGAGATTTATCCTTGCTCCTTTTCATTCCCTGTTTTAATGAATTTCTACATCAATTAATCAATTCCAACTTTATAATATGCAACGAGCCATTACCCCCCCTGGACAGGATCAGCCCAGTCCGCTCAATTCCGTAATAACTTTTATTATAATTTTTCTGTTAACGTTTTGGATTATCAATCATTTTTTTGCTCCAAAACCGGAGGCTCCGGCAGAGCAGGGGACTGCAGAAGAAACGGAAGCGCAGTCTAACGTTCCGATTAAAGAAGAAGAGGGTTGGAACGGTGCAGAATCTTCAACTCCTGTTGCAGAATCTCAGCCGACAGAAGGACAGCCTGCTGACGCTCAAGCTTCAAAGGACGATCAAGCTTCAGAGAATCAAAAGCCTGCTATTGCAGAACAAGAGCCTCCCAAAACGGAACAGTGGATTGCGTTGGGGTCTATGGACAGCGCCAGCAAGTACAAGCTGTTGCTGACCTTTACCAGCAAAGGGGCGGCGTTGGCGTATGCAGAACTCAATTCGCCAAAGTATTTGGACGTGTTCGATAAAGAAGGATATCTTTATCAAAACAGGGGGTACCTGGGCAACGTCTTTGCAGAGATTCCCACGCCGGGAATCGACATAAAAGCTCTTATGACTCAAGCAGACGCTTCTAAAGACGCTTCTGTGCAGATTGCGCCAGACGCTCTTTTGAGCAAGTGCACCGTTGTCGTTGTTCCGGATGGAACGCCCGCTCAGGCGGCTGGGCTGCAAGTTGGAGACGAAATCGTCAAATGCAACGATAAAGCAGTTAAAAACCGTAAAGAATTCAACGAGTATATCAAATCGACCAAACCGGGCGACAAGCTGACTTTAACCGTCAATCGAGACGGAACGGCGCTTAAACTTAAAGAGGTTGTCTTGCGGAGCGCTCCTATGGCGGTCATTCGTCCTGAAGAATTTGAAATCGCAGGACAGGGCAATCCGCTCTCTTTCCTGATGACGATGCAGCAGATTGACGACGCTGCGGTTTCAGACGTTCTCCCGGCGTTTTCCAAACAGGCGTCGGATTCGCAGGCAAATCAGGTTAAGCTGAAAAGCTATTTGAATCGAGAGCTTCCCAATATCGAAATGAGAAACGGCGTCTGGGACGTCGTCGAATCCAGTCAGAAAAAAGTTGTCTTCAAGTTCCCGATTCCCCGCTACGGTTTGGAGGTTTACAAAACGTTTGAATTGGCGGAAACGGAGGCGTCGGACGTCAATGCGGGATACCACGTCAATATGACAATTACCGTTAAAAACGTTGGAAAGAACGCCCGTAAAACCGCGTATCGTCTGGACGGCCCCACCGGATTGCCGCTTGAAGGGTATTGGTATACGCATAAAGTTTGGACAACCTGGAGCGGCGTTGGTCTTCGCGACATGGTTTACAAGGAAGATGCAAACAAACGTCCAGAAATGGTTTCCTGTCAAAGCATTTCCCGGGACGAATGGAAGCCGGTTGAAAATCTGCCGCTTTCGTATACGGGAGTTGACGCTGCATATTTCGGTTCTTATTTAATTCCGGAGAAGGCAAAAGACGGCGCCCGATTCAAGTTTGCAAAACTCCAGCCTCTTCGCGTTGGATCTGTAGATCCTCATTGGCCAACTCGAACCAACTGTTCTTTCCGCGCATACAGCCAGGAAACAGAGCTGGCGCCGGGCGCGGAAACGTCACAGACGTATGCCGTTTTTATCGGGCCTCGCAAACCGGATTTGATGAAAAATTATGGCGTAGACGGCGTCATTTATTACGGCTGGTTCAGCTGGATTGCCGTTCCATTGGTTGGGCTGTTGCATATCTTCTATATGATTATTCCCAACTACGGCATTGCGATTCTGCTTTTGACTGTAGTTGTTCGACTGGCGCTGCACCCGTTGTCCAGAAAGCAGGTTATCGGCGCTTTGAAGATGCAGAAGCTTCAGCCTGAAATGGCGAAAATCAAGGAAAAGTATTCAGATCCTCAAGAGCAGATGAAAGCGCAGCAGGAACTGTTCCGAAAGCACAATTACAATCCGCTTTCCGGCTGCCTTGTTCTGTTTATTCAGCTTCCGATTTTTATGGCTCTGTATCGGGCGCTGATGGTAGACGTTGAACTTCGTCAGGCGGCTCTGTTCGGTTCCGGATTCCGGTTTTGTTCGAACCTGGCGGCTCCAGACATGCTGCTTGACTGGACGTCCTGGGCGCCGCAGTTTATAACGTCAGGATACGGCATGTTCGGATTGGGACCGTATTTCAATCTGTTGCCGATGGCGACGATCGCTCTGTTTTTGATTCAGCAGAAAGTGCTCATGCCGCCGCCGGCAGACGATCAGGCTCGCATGCAGCAGCGGGTCATGACGTTCATGATGCTTTTCATGGGATTTATGTTCTTCAAGGTTGCCGCTGGATTGTGCATTTATTTTATCGCCTCGTCTTTATGGGGCTTGGCAGAACGACGATTCATGCCCAAGGAGCTGGTTGATCAGGAACTCGTTCAGGAAGAAGCCAACAACTGGAAATCGAATCAAAACAAAAAGCCGCCGCGACATCGTCCTGAAGACGACGAACCGATGAACGTGCTTAAGTCGTGGGGAGACGCGCTGAGAAACATCGGGAGACCGAAAGAAGACGATACTCGCAAAGACGCTCCGCGGCGACGACGAGACCGAAAGAAGAAATAGTTATGGAGTGCGACGGCTTGACGTCGCTTTCATTACCATAACCGCCGAGAGCGCCGGTAACTATTATTCGTGCCGATAACGCATTGTAAATATAGATTCATACAAATATTACAAAGCGTTGTTGGCACGAAATACGTTTTTGGTGATTCTCATCTTTTATCATAAAAAAGCGACGTCAAGCCGTCGCACTCCAAATAACCATGCACCGCATTTATATATTTGTAACAGTCCTGCTGCTCTCCTGTTCTGCCGCCTTTGGAAGGACGTACGTTGTATCGTCGCCTGACGGCAAGCTGTCGATTGAAGCGACGCTGGAAGACGGTCGTTTGAACTATTCCGTTTCCTGGCGAGGTTCTTTGATAATCTATCGCGGTCAGGTCGGTTTTCACGTTAAAGGCTGGGAAAAACAGCGCGAATGGTATCTTGACGACGACGCCTATCCCAAAACCGTTTCGTTTAATCAGCCGTGGAAACCGGTTCATGGATACAAGTCGGAGTATCCCAACGCCGGCTCTCAGGTTGACATTCCGCTGCGAGCCTATACGGGAGAAAAAATGACGCTTCAGCTGCGAGCGGCTAACGAAGGCGTGGCGTTTCGGTGCATTCTTTCGGAAGGATTTGGCGGCGACAAAGAATACGAGTTAGACCGAGAGCTGACGACGTTTCCCTTTTCAAAGGACTGCAACTGCTTTTTTACCAATACGCCTCAGGGAGCGTACGACGTCCGGTTGATGTCGATGTGTCCGGACATGCCGCCGGCTGTTGTGGTCGAGATTAAAAAAGACGCTCTTTATGCGGCAATTGCGGAAGCGGGAAGTCTGGAAGATTTCGTTCCGATGACCCTGCGCCCGTCTTCGTCTCGCCGAGGAACTCTGGAAGCGGCTTTCAGAAAAGGAACCGTTCATGTTTCTGGCGTCCTGACAACGCCGTGGCGCGTTATTTTTGTCGCTCAACGTCCCGGCGCTTTTGTTGAAAACGCTTATCTGCTGCAAAATCTCTGTCCGCCGTGCGAAATCAAAGATACGTCCTGGATTCAGGTCGGGAAAGTCGTCAGAAACTCTTCCTGTCAGCGTCCGGATTCCGATAAATGGGTCGATTACAACGCCGCCAACAACTATCAGTTTGTACATTGGGACACCGGCTGGAACGGCGCGGAATACGACTCTGTTCCGGATCATCCCACTAAAATTGACGGCGACCGCGATCTGCTGGGCGCGATTAAATACGCTCACGAAAAAGGACAAAAATTCTTTCTTTACTGCAATCATAAAGAACTGGAAAATTACCCGTTGGACGAAACGTTCAAAACGTATAAACAATGGGGCGTTGACGGCGTGAAATTCGGATTTGTCAACTGGGAAACCCAGGCAGACATGAAATGGCTGCATCAGGCGATAAAGAAGGCGGCTGAATATCAGCTTATGGTCAACGTTCACGACAACTACCGATCGACCGGCTGGGAGCGGACGTATCCGAACCTCGTTTCGGTTGAAGGGATCGCCGGGAACGAATGTCACGACACGTTCTCCGCCATGCCTCGCAGCCGGATTATTATGGCGTTCGTTCGACCGATAACCGGGATGGGGGATTTCACGCCGTGCTTTTTGGCGTCGCGAGTCAAGTCTCGAGCGTTCCAGCTGGCGTGCGGAGTAATCTTTTTTAATCCGCTGCAAAACCTTCACTGGTACGACAAGCCTCTTGATCCAAACCAGACCGAGTATCCGGAACTGGCGTTCTGGTCTGCCATGCCGACGACGTGGGACGACGTTCGCGTTCTGGACGGGGTTCCGGGCGAGTACATCGTCGTTGCTCGCCGCAAAGGGAACGAGTGGTTTGTCAGCGCGATTACCGACAAAGCGCGGAATCTGGACGTCCCGCTCAGTTTTCTTCATACGACCATCTCGCAATCCGCGTTGGGAGAAGATTACCCCTTGTACACCGCCCACATTTACCGCCAGAACCTCAACAAACCGTTAGAGTGCGTCGTGGAAAAGCGGACAGTCAACTCGTACGATTCGCTTACCGCTTTCATGACGGACGAAGGCGGATTCAACGTCCGCCTCGTTCCGATGGAATAATGAGTAATTCGTAATGCGTAATGCGTAATTATTTTAATACGGAATTAGTTGCGAGTTGCAATAGTATTTTATTGTAACGCTTGCGTAATTCCGCATTCCGAATTCCGCATTCCGAATTAAAGAGAGTGTCCCATTCTGTCACGTTTGGTTTCGAGGTACGCTTTGTTGTATTCGTTGACGGAGCCGTGGATGGGGACCTGGTCTTGGACGGTAATGCCGAAGCTGCTGTAAATAAAGGCGTCGACTTTTTTCGGGTTGTTGGTGAGAAGTCGGATTTTGTGTATTCCGAGGTCTTTGAGAATTTGTAAGCCGATGCCGTAGTCGCGCAGGTCGGCGGCGTAGCCCAGCGCCAGGTTTGCGTCGACCGTGTCCATGCCCTCGTCCTGCAGATGGTAGGCTTTGATTTTCGCCGCCAGACCGATGCCGCGCCCTTCCTGCGGTAAATAAATCAGCGCGCCGACGCCCTCTTTGGAAATCATTTTGAGCGATTGTTGGAGTTGGTCGCCGCAGTCGCAGCGAAGCGAGCCGAGAATGTCGCCGGTAAAGCAGGACGAATGCAATCGAACCAGCGGCGCGTCGACCGAGCTTAAATCGCCGAACACGACGGCAATCGGTTCCTGGGTTTCGTACTTGACGGAAAAGGACATGATCTTTCCCATGCCGAATTTGGTCGGCAGGAACGCTTCCGCTTCTCTCGTGATGAGCTTTTCGCGTTCGCGGCGGTATTTAATCAGAGCGTCAATGGTGATGATTTGCAGTTTGAACTTTTCGGCAAGGGCGAGCAGGTCGTCTCGCGTGGCGCGGTTGCCGTCGTCGCCGAGAATTTCAATCAGGACGCCGCAGGGGCGTTTTCCCGCCAGACGGAGCAGGTCGATGGTCGCCTCGGTGTGCCCGGCGCGTCGCAAAACGCCGCCCTCTTTGGCGCGAAGCGGGAAGATGTGCCCGGGACGAACCAGGTCGCTGACTTTTGTTTTGGGATCCGCCAGGGCTTTGATGGTCATAGCCTTTTCCTGAGCGGTAATTCCGGTTCGGGCGTCGCGATGGTCGACGGCGATGGTAAACTGCGTTCCCAACGGCGCGGTGTTGTTTTGAACCATCTGCGGCAGTTCCAGCTTGTCACAGTCAGCCGGAAGCATGGGAACGCAGGTCTGACCGCGTCCGTACTTGAGCATGAAGTTGACTTTTTCCGCGGTAATGTCTTCCGCAGAGCCGATAAAATCGCCTTCGTTCTCGCGATTTTCATCGTCCATAACGATTATCAGTTCGCCGCGCTTTAACGCGTCCACGGCTTGGTCAATGGTGGATAGTTTCATTTTTTATGGAGTGCGACGGCTTGACGTCGCTTTTTTATGATTAAAGTTGAGAATTTCCAAAAACGTATTTCGAGCAAATAACGTTCGAACAATAATTATCGTTTTTTTATCGTTTATTGTTCTTAACGTTATTGGCACGAATAATGTTTTTTCAGGTTTGCAATGGGTCTGGTAATGAAAGCGACGTCAAGGTGCGAAGCCGCACGGGCGAGTGGATGAGGTTATGCCTCCGAAAAAGCCGGTTTTGGCGCTCCCCACGTCCACTCAGGAACCGACCTTGTCGGCGTCGCACTCCAAAATTATAACGCCCCGCCGGACTTCTCCCACAGGTCGTGGAGAATAAAGTCGTCGCCGAGCGTTTCGTTGCGCTGTTCGAGGATTTTCATATAGGTTTCCATGACGGCTTTGAAGTCGAGCTGGAATGCGTCTTCATCGTCCAACCCTTCAAACTGGGGCAGATCAATGGTCTTTTTAATCAAAGCGAACGCCTGATCGTAATCTCTCTTTGAGACGGTCAAGTCTCCCTGCTGGAAGGCTTTTTTGCCTTCGTAGAGGAGTCTGCGCGCTTCAATGACGTCTTTGAGCTGTTCAAAGGCGCCGCGATGACGCCAATACTTGAAGTTGACAATGTCGCGGTAACGGTCCGTCCAGACGTTTTGATCCTTGGCGTTGTCGAGTTTCTCAGCGACTTCTTTGCCATGTTCGATTCTGTCTGCCGCCATTTTTTCCGCCAGCTGCATGTTGGTAACTTTGAGTATATCTTCCGCTTCGTTGGCGAGGTTGATTTCTTCCGCGTTGCGGTCAGCCCAGTCTTTATCGTAGGCGGCTGCCTGTTCGGGCGTCAGTTTAACGCGCCGCTGCTGAATGATTTCCTCTCGCAAGCCGGGCTGAATCTCTTCCAGTTCTTTGGTAAGCTGTTCTTCCTGGTTGGCGAAAAATTCCTGGTCGTTGAGTCTGATAATCAGCCCGCGAGACGTTGAAATTTCCCGGTTGCCAAACGCCGTCCATTCGTCTTGCGCCTTTTTCCATTCGCGTTCGACTTTTTCGTCGAAACGGCCGTCCTTTTCCAGGTTGTCTGAATAGTTCATCTGGTTCATGGGAGCGTTGGAATAGAACAACACTTCGCTGATTTTTCCCAGCGGAACGCCCGACTCGACAATTCCTTCGGCTTTATGATACCATTCTTTCCCGACCAGCCAGCAGTCCCGCAGCTCGACCGGACGCGACCCGTGGAGGTCGTCGTCGGCTTTGTATAAACGTCTGAACTGAACGCGTTCGTCTGACTTGCCGATTTTTTGCGACGTGTGCCAGGCGACGTCCCAAGTTAAACGGATCGACTTTTTGTTCATCTTGACGCCGTTTTCGAGGAACTTCAGCCCCTCGATAACCCAGTGATAACGCTGACGGTAATCGTCGAACTCCGTCGAGACGTTGTAAGCAAGGTTCCAGCCCTGGAATCGCCAGACGGATTCGTAATGCGGCATCAGACGCGCCAGCTGTTTGAGCGTCGCGGAAAGGCTGATCCAGTCCTTTTTCATTTTGTAGTTGTTCGCAGCGTTCCAAAGAATGGCGTCTGCAATGGGCGTCAACCCGAACAGACGAAACGACGTAGCGATAATGTCGACGTCGCCCAGTTCGGATTCGTCCAGACCGTAGTGCGTTCTTAACTGAGCCAACTTCCCGCCAGGCGAACCGGCTTGCCCGTCTTTGCCCGGGCTGGCAGGCTGACTGAGAAGGAACATCGGATACAGCAAAACCGCCAAAATAATAACGTATATGATTTTTCTTCTAAAAGACGCGTTTTTGTTCATGCTGCAATCTCCCGGAGTTTCATGCAAAGGTAGCCGACAATACAAAGCGGAATCAGGAACGCCAAAGTCGTCAGAGCGTCAATGGTCATTAAATTCCAGGGAATGTCAAAGCCGCTGGCAACGTATTCTGAACAGGCGAACAGACTCAAGTCCGGCGACAGACATCCAACAAATCCAATAACGTAATTGATTGCCTGGTCGGACATGCTGATGACGTCTCCCAGAACGTTGTCTGGAAGCTCGGTAATCATGTTGTCCTGCCGAAGCAGACGGTACATGGATTCCAGCACGCCGCCGCCTTCGGTCAGTCCGTTTGCCAGCTTGAGTACGTATTCGTGGAAAACGCCTGTAATCATGATGAACATCGTTCCCAAAATTGCAATCGGCGCGGACAGCAGCGAGCTGAGCGTGACGCCGTAAACAATAATCAGGAACATTTCCAGCCAGATGCACGCGAATCCTTTTACGAAGTTGAGCGCAAAAGGAGCGTCGTAGGCGCGAATGTACAGGTCAGGCTCTGCCGCCCCGAAATACTGCATCGGGTCCAGACAGCGAACCCAGATTTCGACGCTGCCGTCTGAACTGACGAGGTCTTTGAACAGGTCGAATTCCGCCTTTTGAGCGTACGCCTGATTGAGTTTGTTTTCAGGGATGTCGTAAATAACGTTTCCGTTGGGCAGCTTTGTTTTGGACGAAATAACCTGCGGTCTGCTGGCGGGCTTGATTTTAATCGGGACGAGCAAACGCTTTGTATTGAATTCAACGGATTCAAACAGGTGCGTTTCGACCATCAAGCCGGTTTCAGGATTGCGGATAGCCAAGCCGCCCATAATGCCGCGTTCGATGTTGCCTTTATGCGTGCGGAACACGCCCAGGGTCATTTCTACCGGAAGCCCGTTCGGGAAAGAACTCTCTTTGATGTTGTTGAATCTCCAAATCAGCGCCGCCGGCGAGTTGCCCTGAATAAAGCTGCGGTATTCCCACTCGTCGCCGACGTTGATGCCTTTTGCGGAGTCGAAATTGGTTGTGTCCCGGAATCGAAGATTCCCATAAATCGGGACTCGGGCGGTAAACATGTTTTTAACGCCTGAGAGCTTGTACTGACGGTCTTTTCCCTGTCCGACAAGCGTAATTTGGTGCGTGTGCCCGTTGGTCGGCTCCGTCATGACGGTTTTGTCTGACGGGTCTTTGAGGAATTCCGGCGGCAAATAAACAGAATGATAATGTTCTTTAACCGTTGACGTTTTCCCTTCGAGGGCTTGAGCGCCTTCTTGCGACGTGGCGACAGATCGCAAATCGTCTGCCGTCAGTTTATGGGTATGAGCGACAGAACGAATGACAAATCCGTAACTGAGAATTCCCATAACCAACAGCATCGCGGTGCACATCATCGTAAAGCCGAGAATGCGTCCCAAAATGATTTCCCCGGCGCGAACGGGTTTTGTCGCCAGCGTGTAAATGGTTTTGTATTTAAAATCGTTGGGAATGCTAAAGGAGCTGATAAACAGAGCCAAAAGCAGGATCAGGGCGTTGTTAACCCAGAAAATAAAATTGATGTACAGTCTGGCGGGGTCTTGACTGCGGGTGTCAAGGAACATGCCGGCAAAGAGCAAAACGATAATAAAGACGACAAATCCGATCAGGATTTTACGTCGAATCGCCTCTTTGAACGACAGCAGCGCCACGGCAAAAATTCTTTTGAACGACAAATGCGCCAAGTCAGCAAAGGCGTTTTTAATAGCGTTCCATACGATCGACAAGGAACGTCTCGGCCCCATGCGAACGCCGGTAATAAGGAATCCCAAAGCCAAGGTAATCAAACAGAAGATTCCAATCCGGATAACCCAGGCAAGCGCCGCTGATGGAAACCATTCGCCTACCGATGGAAATTGCGTTTCCAATACCATGGATTAACCCTCCTTCTTTTGATTGGCGTCGAGAGTATTGGGCGCGTCTGCCGCCTGGTCGTTTGCCTGATAGCGCTTGCCAGGATGCGTTTTCCCTTCTTCTACGACTTTGAGGAACAGTTCTTCCAGCGAAGCGGATGGCGCGCCGTACGACTTGACTTCTCCGCCAAAACGTTCGACAACCTTGCGAATCTCCGCTTCCGCTTCCGGAGGAAGTTTGGTTGTCTGAATGTCGGTAACGTCTCGAACCTGAAGCAGATCGGAAACGCGACCCATTTCTTTCAGTTCGCCCTGATACAGAATTCCGATTCGGTCGCAAACGTCCTGGACGTCCGCCAGCAGGTGAGAACACATAAGAATCGTCTTCCCCTGACGTTTGAGTTCGAGGATGAGGTCTTTCATTTCTCGACAGCCGATCGGGTCAAGACCTGTAGTCGGTTCGTCCATGATAATCAGTTCAGGGTCGTTAATCAGCGCCTGCGCCAAACCGATTCGACGGGTCATGCCTTTTGAATACTCTTTAAGCTGACGTCTTTTTGCCCAGCCCAAACCAACCATTTCAATCAAGTCGCGAACGCGCTGACGGCGAATGTTGGTCGGCAGACGGAACAGACGTCCATAAAAATCCAGCGTTTCTTCTGCGTTGAGAAACTTGTACAAGTACGACTCTTCCGGCAGATAGCCGATTCGTTCGTTTTTCGCGACGTCGTCAGCTGGATTGTTGAAGACTAACGCTTCGCCGGAACTCGGAAAGAGCAGGCCCAGCAAAAGCTTGGTTGTCGTGGTTTTTCCGGAACCGTTTGGTCCCAACAAACCAAAGATTTCTCCTCTGTATATTTTCAAATCCAAAGCGGAGAGCGCTCGGACTTTTTGTCGTCCCCAAAAATCGCGATACGTTTTTGTCAGGTTGCGCGTTTCGATAATGACTTCGGTTTCCATGTTCGATAGGTATATGAATTATAAAGGGAAACATCTGGCGCTTGGGGAAACCTCTCCATTGAAGTTTCCCGAGCGTTGATTCTACTTTCACTCTATTATATATAGAATTTTAAGATTTTAAAGCCCCTGTCGATAAATATTAAGATTAAAAAAGAAATAAATAAAACGCCTGAACGTTGGAATAATTCTATAATTTATTTCTTTTTTTCTGAATCTTTAGGTTCTGATTCTTTCAGGATTTGAATAAATTCCTTGCCGTTAACGCCCATTGTTCCATAATAACTCAAAAACTGCTCGAGTTTCATATTTGAAGGAACAAGGTCTTCTTCCGGAACCATCAAAACTGCGCCGCCGACAGGGAAGGGGGCTGTTGGAATAATTACCGAACAATAGGTTTTACCTTCGATAACGAATTTGTCAGAAGTTGGCATGAGGGTCAAAATCAACGTCGAACCAAAACGACAGAAAACAGGCGTCATTTTTTTAACGTTGTTGGAATTATCAAAAATCTTAACCAACTGCTGTGTAGAACTATAGATCGTTCCAATCGCAGGAATTTTCTTGATTAACTCGTTGATAAAATCAACAATTGTTTTAACCCAGCGTCTTTCAATGATCCACCCAATCGCAATGATAATCGCCAGGACAATCAGCAAGCCGATTACATAGGATAACAACGGGTAATCCGTTTGGAAAGAGAAAAAGCCAATTTTGCTCAGCCATTTTCCGGTAAACGTATTTGGTCCGAGGTATTTGGCAATGAAACGTCCTAACCAGGCGAGAGCTCCTACGGTAATAATAAACGGCAACAGGAAAAAAGTTCCTGTTAACAAATAGCGAAAGAGTTTTTGAAACAACCTTATCATAGGTAATACTCCTCTTGACAAAAAGATAAAAAAATACTAATTTAAACTTGTTCGCTGTGAGGGCTTTGCCGGTTAAATTTCAAACAACGACACAGCTCTGACAGCCCGTCTCCAATTATTGTTTAGTATACCAAAAATAATCAGAAAGTCAATCATGACCGCAAGCTCCTTGCCAACCAGAGTTCCGCTGCTGGACCTTAAACGTGCGGAAAGACCCCTCCATGACGAGATGAAAGCCGCTTTAGAAAAAATCGTCGAAAGCGGAATCTATATTTTAGGACCGGAAATTCAGAAGTGTGAAGAAACAATCAGCGCTTACTGTCAGGCTAAACACGGGATCGCTTGCGCCTCCGGCACAGACGCACTCCTGCTGGCTTTGATGGCTTTGGATATCCAACCGGGCGACGAAGTTATTCTTCCCAGTTTTACGTTTTTCGCAACAGCTGGTTCGGCGGCTCGACTGGGCGCGACGCTGAAATTCGCCGACATCCTTCCGGATTCCTACTGCATTGACCCGGCAAGCGTTCGAAGTTTGATTACAGAAAAAACCAAGGCGATTATCCCGGTTCACCTTTACGGACAAAGCGCTGACATGACTTCGCTGACGGCGATTTCCAAAGAATTCAACATCCCAATTGTTGAAGACGCCGCCCAAGCGATTGGTTCTCAATGGGAAGACAAGCGAGTTTGCTCTATGGGAACGTTTGGCTGCTTGAGCTTCTATCCAACCAAAAACCTCGGCGCGGCTGGCGACGGCGGCATGGTCATTACCAACGACGACGAGTTAGCGGAAAAGGTTACCATGCTCCGCGTTCACGGCATGAAGCCTCGTTATTATCATCAAATCCTGGGAATCAACGGTCGTCTGGACGCCTTTCAGGGCGCAACGCTCAACGTTAAATTCCCTCATCTGGATACGTGGACAGGCATGCGTCAAAACAACGCCAAAATTTACGGAGAGTTGTTCGCTGCGGCGGGCTTGGATAAAATTTTGACGTTGCCCAAACAAGTACATCCAGGCCGCCACGTTTGGAATCAGTACGTTATTCGCGTTCCCGACGGAAAACGTGACGCCTTGCGCGCGTTCATGACTGAAAACCAAATTGGGTCTGATATTTATTATCCCTTTGGAATTCATAAACAACCGTGCTTCGTCAACAAGGGCTTGCATTGGGATAACCTTCCGGAAACCGACAAAGCGGGAACGGAAGTCCTTGCTCTGCCAAACTTCCCCGGTTTGACCGAAGAAGAACAGCAGGTTGTTGTCAATTGCATAGCGAAGTTCTTTAATTGAGAGAAGTCGAAAGTGGTTAGTGGTAAGGACGCAAGCGTCTCACTAAGCGCTTTCCACTTATAACTTGCCACTTTTAATCAATGGATTACTCAATTAAATCTGCCGCGCGCTGTTGTTGTCAAACCGGGCGGGCGTTTCAGCCCGGCGAGACGTTCTTCAGCGCTTTGTTTTTCGACGAGAAAAAGTCCTATCTGATTCGAAAGGATTATTCTCGCGAAGCGTGGCATGGACGTCCGGCAGACGCTTACGCCTGTTGGCGATGCGAGATTCCGCCATTGGAAGAAGAAGTTGGTACGAAGCCCGCGACGAACGAACAGCTGCTGGAATTTTTCGACAAATTGCGTGACGACCCGACTCAGGCGGATATGCTCTTTGTTATGACGCTGCTGCTGATTCGCCGACGCTTGTTCAAAGAAAGCGACTCGCTTGATTTCTCTGACGACATTGACCAGTCTGCGTTTATGAAAGTTTATTGTCCTCGAAGAAACGAGTCGTATACGATAGCAATCGTTGACATTCCGCTTCCGCGCCAGGACGAAATTCAAGTTGTACTGGAACGGCTTGTTTTTGGAGAAGAACGTTCTTGAGCTCTTGCTCAAAATTTTTATTCTTGACAAAAATACACTGTCAAGACGAAATTCTCATTTGCTTTTGTTGTCGCTTTCGTACAAGATTTTGGCGTGAAGATACCCTTTCAATTCAATTGAATTTCTTGTATAATGTCTTTTAGAAAAATCGTGAATGGAGATCAGATGCGTTTAGGCGCAGTAATTCCATAAATTGTTTCCCTCCCTTTAACCCTGTAGAATTCCAATGATTGCCAAAAGATTGATTACAGTTGTTTTGAGTTTGCTGGCGGCGGTTCTTCCGGCGGTTTCCCATGCGGAGCCGACGGCGGAATATTATCAGCAGCGCGCCAAAGAGTTGAAAGACCTCAAATGGGGCATGTTCATTTGCTGGTCTTTTAGTACGTTTTCTGGAACGGAATGGACAGATCCGGCGGGGAAGACGCCGGATTTCTTCAAGGCGACTGACGTCGATACTGATCAGTGGGCGCGAACGGCGAAAGAAGCGGGAATGGGATACATTCTCTTTTTGGCGAAGCACCACGACGGCTTCTGCTTGTGGGACACGAAGACGACCGAGTTCAAGTCGACCAACTCGCCGCTGAAAAAAGACGTCCTGGCGGAATTGAGAAAGTCCTGCGACAAGTACGGAATCAAGCTGGCTTTGTACTTTTCGGAAGGGGACTGGAATTGGCCCGGCGGAGCGTATCGAAACAACAAATCCGTCAATCCGGAAATGAAAAAGGCGCAGCTGAAAGAACTGCTCACCCAGTACGGCGAGATTGAATACATCTGGTTTGACCACGCTGTCGGAACGGGCGGACTTTCTCACGACGAAACGACGGCGTTTTGTCACGAAGTTCAGCCGCATACGCTTATCGGGTACAATCACGGCGACTGCTCCGGCGAAGTCCGCATTGGCGAACGCGGCAAGCCGTCTGCTTTAGACGACGCGTCCGGCGCCGGGTACAACCGTAAAGCCGCGTCGTACGACAAATATCTGGTTGCCGAGTTCACCTACCCGATTCTGCCCAAGCACGAGGGCGGCGCGTTCTGGTTTTATTCTCTTCCCAAGCACGACAACCTCTGCACGGACGCTCAAAAGATTTATCACGACTACCTCGGCGCCGTCAAATACGGCAACATTTTCAGCATTGACGTCGGTCCCGACTACAACGGCAAACTGCGCGACATCGACGTCAAAACGCTGCAGCAGGTTGGACGGATGATCAAAGAAGGCGAATTCCTCGATACGAGTTGCGAGTTGCGAGTTGCGAGTTGCGAGAAGTCGGAGCAAAGCGGCGACTCCATCAATTGGGAAGAATTTCTTTCTCGACAAGACCTCATCTGGGAAGTCCTGCCGGATCATTACGAAAAAGCCTCGTTTTTGGGCAACGGTCTGATGGGGTCGATGATTTACAAACGCTCTGACAACGAGATTTCGTTTGCCGTCGGGCGAACGGATATTACAGACCATCGGCTGGGGAACTTCCGCATTCCGGTTGGACGCTTGCTGTTGAAAACCAAGGGGAAAATCCTCGACGGAACGGCGCGTCTGGATTTATGGAACGCAGAAACACGCTTTGAAGTCGAAACGTCCGCGGGGCTGATTCGCTTCCGCGCCCTTGTCCTGTCACAGGAGATGGCGTTGATTATTGACGTCGAACGGCTCGAAGGCGAACAGGAAGCCGCATTTGAATGGGAATCGGACGAGCCGCTGGTCTATCGGACCAAAAGAGCGAACATCCTTCCTGATCCGCTCAACCCGCCGGTGGAATTTAAAAAGGACGGCGATATTTCCTACTCCGTTCAAAACCGCGTCGCTGGCGGGCAGTTTTCCGCCGCCTGGATGGAACGCCCAGTTCAAGGCGCAGACGCCCCTCGCTCGCAGGTGATTCTTTCACTTATTGACACGTTCCCGGAAACGACCGCGTCACAAATCGCCTGCGATACAGTTAAACGCGTTGCAGCGGAGGACTGGTCAAAGCTTGTTTCCGACCATCGCGCCTGGTGGCACGGGTATTATCCAAAGAGCTTCGTTTCCGTTCCGAACTCCCAGATGGAAAGCTTTTACTGGATTCAGATGTACAAGCTTGCCTGCGCGACCCGTCCTGACCGTCACGCTATCGACCTGATGGGACCGTGGTACTGCCCGACAGTCTGGGCGAAGATCTGGTGGAATCTGAACATTCAGATTTGCTATCTGCCGCTTTACGCTTCCAACCACTGCGACCTGGGCGAATCGTTTACCAAACTCATCGACAAAAATCGGGCGAATCTCGCTGCCAACGCCAAACTGCTCTACGGAATCGACAACGGCGCGACGCTCAACCATACGACCGACAACGACTGCATCAGCGAATACTATACGGAATACCTCAATCCGGGCGACTTCACCTGGGCGCTTCACAACTACTGGCTTCAGTATCGGTACACGATGGACAAGTCGTATCTGACCGACCGGGAGAAGCACGCCTTTTTCGACATGCTCAAGGGGTCGTTCAACGTCTATAAACATGTTTTCCAGAAGGAAGCAGACGGCAAATATCACATCCCGATAATGCGTTCGCCGGAATACCCGGTTAAAGCGCGGGATACGAACTACAACATCGGGCTTATCCGCTGGCTGTGCGAACGGCTGCTGGAAGTCAATCGGGAATGTAACTTTAACGACCCGCAGGCGGAACAATGGCAGGACGTTCTGGACAATTTGGTCGACTATCAGGTGGGAGAAGACGGCTTTTTAATCGGCGCCGACGTCCCGCAGACGGTTTCGCACCGCCACTGGTCGCACATGCTTCAGGTTTGGCCGCTGTGCGTCTATACGCCGGAAGACCCTCAGCGCCGGGCGTTGATTAAAAAGACGATGGATCACTGGACGACCGTCGAGGGCGGCAAACAGATATTTGGCTGGTCGCAAGCAGCGGCGGCGAGCATCTACGCTATTTTAGGCGAAGGCGAAAACGCCCGCGATTATCTTTTGAAGCATCACAACAATCGGCGTTTTGTTAAATGCAATACTCAGTATTTTGAGGGCGGATGGCCTGTGATCGAATGCTCGCACGTTGCCGCCCGGGCGCTGCAGGAAATGCTTCTGCAGTCGTGGGGAAATCAGATTCGCGTTTTCCCCGCCATTCCCGCCGACTGGAAAGAGACGTCTTTTGCCAACCTGAGAACCGAAGGCGCGTTTCTCGTCTCCGCGATTCGCAAAGACGGCAAAACGTCCTGGATTAAAATCGAGTCCCTTGCCGGGGAGGAATGTCGAGTCGTCCCGAACTTTACAGGCGAGTTCCAGTCGTCCGCGCCGGACAGGATTCACGACCTCGGAAACGGCTTGTACAAGATCGATCTGAAAAAGGGAGAATCCGTTACACTTTGGCAGGGAGACGAAAATCAGACTGTTGCGCCTGTTACAATGTCCGACGATCAGAAACCTAATTTCTGGGGCGAAAAGCGAGCGGGAAAGATCAACATCAAAGAAAGCCTGTCGTATAACAAACCAGTCAAGGCGTCGAGCAACTGGGATTCCAAAGACTACAGCGTTGCCTCGGCGTTCGACGGAAATCTGGTTTCTCGCTGGGGCGCCAAACCGCGTTCCCGTTCCGGCTGGATTGAAGTTGATCTGACCGAACCGAAGGAAGTCAAAAAGGTTGTTATATCCGAAATTGCCTATCCGAGAACGCGTCAGTTCAAGATTGAAGTCCGATCGAGTGAAACGGAAGAATGGCAAACCGTTTATCAGGGAACGAGAATCGATAAACAGAACTTTACCATTCAATTTGAGAAACCCGTTACAGCGCGATTCGTTCGTCTGAATATCCTCGAAGCAACGGAAGTCCCGACGATCGAAGAGTTCACGGTATTTTAAGCGGCGAGGCTCCGCGTTGGGTTTGCGTGGGGCAACTCGTTCACGGATTTAACGGATTAGACGGATATTCACCGATTGGTTTATGACGTTCTTACCGTTTTTTCTCCCCTTACTAAAGTTTTTTGGAAAGGGGAGTTTGAGGGGAAGAACCTTTTTTTCAAAAAAGGTTTTCCCCTCATAATTAAACTTGAAAAAACTTCCCTAACAGGGAGCCAGCTTGCTGGCGACCGAAAGTTTTTTCAAGTTATCGAGGCGTTTCCTTTTCCTTCCCTGTATCGACCGGGCGAGCAGCCGATTTCTCGGGTAAAAACGCGGGTGAAATACTCGACGCTGTTAAATCCGGCGGCTTCGCTGACCGCTTTGAGGGAAATTCTGGAATCCTGCAGCAGTTGTTTGGCAACGGTCATCTGCATGTTGAGAATAAACTGCTGCGGCGTGACGTCCAAAAGGCGTTTGAACTCTCGTTGCAGTTTGCGAATCGAAATATTAACGTGATTCACAACGTCTTCCGGTTTAATGCCGTTCGAGATGTGTTCGCGAATATAGGCAATCGCCTCTCGAACGTCTTCGTCTTTAATTGCGGTAATATTGCTCGACTGCCGAACCAGAACGTGTGACGGCGACAAAAAGATCGGTTCGAACGTCTTTTCCGGGCAAGCCATCTTTTGTTCCAGCAATTGAGCGGCGACCATTCCAAACTGAACCCCATTTTGCTCTACGCTCGACAGGGGCGGAGAAAGCGCCTCGCAGAACCAGCGGTCGTTTTCGTTTCCCACAACGGCGACGTCTTCCGGGATTCGCGCGCCGGCGTCGAGACAACATTCGTAAAACCGTTTCGCCTGAATGTCCTGACACAGAAGGATTCCGCAGGGTTTGGGCAGTTTTATAATCCAGCTGATTGTATCGCGTTCCTGTTTTGCCGTCCAGTTTGGCAGAAGGAAATTCCCTGAATGTCGCGAGGGAATAAATTCGGAATAGAAAAAGCCTGCTTGACTGACAAGCTCTTTAAAGGCGTTCGTTCGCCGAACAGACCAGATGGCGCGAACGTCGCTAAACGCCCCGAAGTTTTCGATGCCGCGTTCCCGAAAATGATTAAAGACCATTTGGCTTAACGCCGTTTCGTCAATTAAAACGTCTTGCGGCGCGCCGTATTCGCCAACTAGTTCGACAACCGGAACGCGCAGCTGCATGAGCTTTTGAGCGAATCGGCGGTCAAACGTCCGGCTGATAACCCCGTCGACGTCAGACGGAATCGTTTCCAAATGCACCGGGTCAAAACAGCCGCGCTGACGGAAATCCAGACGCCAATGCCGTTCTAAAGCATATTGAGCAATTCCTTCAACAATATTGCGTCCAAAATGGTTGGTCGTTTCGACAACGAGGAAGATTTTACGATACGGTTTAATCTGAATGGACATAGGAATATACTCGGAAAACCGGAGTGTGATAAATTGGGGGTTACGAAAATTGATTGTTTTTATTTTTAAACGCAGAGTACGCAGACTCCTCGCAGAGAGCGCAGAAGCAAGCGAACATGTGTCAATGACGCCCGTTGGGCTATGACACGATGTCCGCTTGCGCCCTTTTTATCTACTTCGCGAACTTTGCGGACTTTGCGTGAGGCTTTCCCGGGCGGCTCTACGCACCACAGCTCGCCGACCGCCTTCCATTTCTTCGCGTCTCAGAAAGCCCTTCCGCCCTCTCTATTATAATTTTATCGCATAATCGGACTTTTTTGTCAATCCGTGTCGCGTTTGTACAAGGTTTTGGCGTAAAAGTACAAGATATGTTCTGAAAATACAGGTTATAATATATGAAATGGAATTAGCTAATCAATGTGAATAGCGATAATAACTCAATACAAATTGTTTTCCTGTACTCAATTTATAGGAGTGTTACACATGAAACGCCTTGGATATTTTTTCACGCGTCTGGGAATTGCGTTGTTCCTTTTGACAACAGCTGCCGTGGCGGACACAATCAATATTCCCTCCGGTACAACAAGAATCTATGATGACATCAAAGGAAACACAATCACCGGCAGCGGTACGATTCAGGTTGACAATGTTGCCAGCAGTCTTGGAAATACGACTACTAACCTTTCCGGTTTTACTGGCGTAGTCAGCCTTTGTGGAGACACGCGTTTTGTTGCGAATAGCCAAACATATCTGGGGAATACAAATGTTAGTTACGACGTTTCCGGAAACAACCAGCTGTACTTGCAGAGTTCAAGCAGCGCTGGCGGGTTGAATGTAACCATTAAAAGTATGACGCTCAATTCTCAAGGCAAGTCGTCGTGGGGCGGAGGGTTGCGGCTTACCGGAACGACTTTGACGGTTACTGATGGGATTAACGTTACAGGCAACTCCAGAATCAGCGCAATTCAGGATTATAATGGAGCTGTCCTTAATTCCAATATCACAATTGCAGACAACTGCGCGCTGGGCTTTGACGCCGGTTGGGGCGCAAAGGTCTTCACCGTTAACGGAAACGTAACAGGATCCAGCTCTGCTGTTACTTTTGGCGAGAACTACATGTCAACTCACGCCAATGCATCTTATTTCGTTGGTAAGGCAACGGATAAAACTTCGTCGGCTGCGTACAACGTCAATTCCATTTCCGCCCTGGCAGGGTCTAAAGTCTATTTTGACACGGGAACAGTAACCGCCAACTCCATTTCGGCAGAAAATACAGCAACGCTCGTTTTCTCCGAATCCGCTTTGACGGTTGGCTCTATTTCCGGTGAAGGCTCCATGACTCAAATGGGCGGAACGTTTACACCCGGCGGAGTCGGCGCAGCGGGAAGTTCTGTTATTCAAAGCGGCGTATTCACCTTTGATCGAGGATACGAAGGAAGCAACCTGGCGCTGAATAAACCCGCAACGTCTTACAACGGTGAGTATAGCGCGACATATACGGCGTCTAAAGCTGTAGATGGAAATGTTTCAACATTCTTTATATCAAAAGATGCCAGTCTTTCTGATCATTCCTTGACGGTCGATTTGGGTCAGGAATACACATTGGGTATGATTCACTATAAAGATCGTGAAAACGTTCTCCCAATGAGCCGTTCCGGGAATTATTTCCAGTTCTTCCTCTACGATGCCAATGGAAATGAAACCTACGCATCCGAGCAATTTGGCGCCTATACCAGAGGCGGAATTAATTATTATCTCGCTCAAGACGCTCAAGGCAGAGAACCCACTGGACAAGTTTTGAAAATCGTTGAGCATATTCCACGTCCAAATGGAACTATTGAAAGCTATTTGGAAATTGCAGAACTGGAAGCGTATCAGTCGAAAAACGCTCAGGTTGTTCTTGACCTTGGTTCGGGAACGGAGTTTGATAAAATCGTTGTCAATTCGGGGGCGGAGCTTCAGCTTAACAACAACGTTGATTTGGCGGTGAATCTGCTGGATTCGTTTAATCCGAGAACGACGGATTCGTTCCAGGTTTTGGACGTTCAGGGAACTCTTACCGGGACGTTCGATTCTTTAGTTCTTCCGGAAACGTGGAATTCAAGAACCCTGAACTGGAACACGGACAATTTATATTCGACCGGTACGATTTCAGTGTCTATGGATCCGGTCTATTATCCTGTTGCTGACAACGACGCGACGGCAATTGTTGTTGACGGAATTGCATACGACGGCGTTGAATTCGATTCCGACACCGCTGAGCCGGGCGTTACAACAGCCAACCATTCAGGCGGCGTAACGCTGTCTGACAACGCAGAGTTCGTCGTTGGCGCCGGCTATTCTTTGACTCAGTCAAGCCCCATTTCCGGAACGGGTTCATTGACCAAGTCCGGAGCGGGAACGCTGATTCTTTCAGCCGCCAACGCGTACGATGGCGGAACAACCGTTTCCGAAGGCGTTCTCAAACTGACCGGCGACGCGGTTGCCGTTAACGGCATGGTTACTCTTGAAGAGAACGGCGTTTTGGAAATCAACGTTGCTAAAAATGATGAAAAAACGCTTGCCTTTACCGACTCCACAATTCTTGGCAATGGCGATATTCTCAAAACCGGCGAAGGCAGATTAAAGATTAATACAGATGAGTTAGATCAGGCAACGGAGGATTTGCATTTTACCGCCGATAACTTTGTCGTCGCTTCCGGTCGCGTAGACCTGGAAGGGTATATGTTAGGCAATATCGAAGTTGACGCGAATTCGGTCTTCTCGCCGGGCAACTCCATCGGCGAGGCAACGTTCGGCGGCGGATTTATTCTCAAAGACGGCGCGACTCTGTTGCTGGAAGTTGGAAAGGACGATCAAGGCGATATTTGGACGGACGTTCTGAATGTAACAGGCGAAACGACGTTTGAAAACGGTTCTATTATCAAAATCGCGTTGGATTCCAGCTATGATAACGCCTTTGAAGACGATGAGGTAGTGGGTATTCAGCTTCCGTCTGGAATTAACGATGGAAACCTCAATATGAATAATCTTGTTTTCCAGTCGAGTATGTTTGAACTGATTGGGTACGAATCAACGACCGGCGTTTTGTCCGTCCGCTATGCTGAACCGGCAGCCGGCGTTCCTGAACCGTCAACGTGGGCGCTGTTAGCTCTTGGCGTTGTCGTATTATTCCTGCGTAAGCGAGTTAGGAATTAGGAGTGAGGAGTTAAGAGTTACGCAAGCGGAAAAGAATAATTGCTAAAGCGGGAGGAAACTCCCGCTTTCCATTAAATAATAGTTATGTCAGGATATATGAAACGTAATGGATTTACACTGGTAGAACTGTTAGTCGTGATTGCAATTATAGGCGTGCTTGTTGGTTTGCTTTTGCCGGCGGTGCAGTCAGCGCGCGAGGCGGCGCGAAGAATGAAGTGTGCCAACAACATTAAAGAAATCGGCGTCGCGTTAATGAATTTTGAAACTCAAAATAAAGCGCTGCCCAAGGCGACGCCGTATGTCAGCAGGAAGCCGTGGAATCGTTTGGGAATGACGTGGGTTGGAGCTATTCTCCCCTATATGGAACAAATGGCGTTATACGATTTGTATGACGAAACCGATTACCTCAATTCGGTAAGGAACGAAGCTTTTGTTCAGACGGTTATTCCATCGATGATCTGTCCCAGCGATTCTGAAACAGAAAAACCGGTTGTGGGCAATCGCTATCAATCGGAAACCAACCCGACAAAGAGTTTTGGTCTTTGGTATCCCGTTTCCATCGGACCAACTCAAATGGACGCAGCGCCGTTCTGTCCGCTTCCCAGCCCGTCGTACTGCAATCAGGGATATAATTTTGGCTCTAAAAATCCGGACGACAACTCGGTCGGCGCGTTTGGCAGATATCCACGCGGCAGAAAGCTGAGCGAATTCACCGACGGGCTTTCGAATACACTCATGGCTGGCGAAACCATTCCCGCTCACTGCAACTATTCCTGCGCTCACTGCACCAACTTCCCTGTATCCGGAACCAGCATTCCCATCAACACATTTGAACGGCTTTCAGAAAGCTCCAATAATGCGTACTATCGCACTTGCGGATACAAAAGCTGGCACATTTCCGGCATTAACGCAATTATGGGAGACGGCTCCGTTCACTTCCTCAATGAAGCGATTGACTACGAAACTTACAACTATCTTGGTACTCGAAACGGAGGAGAAGTCCTTGCCGAAGATTGGGAATAATCGCACAACTGACATTAAAACAATATTATGAAATACAATCGCCTGTTTTTGATTGCATTACTGATTGCTGTCGTTACTCTATCGGGCTGTTCAGACGGCAAGCCCAAAAGAACGCCCGTTTCCGGTCGCGTTATTTTTGATGGACTCGAACAGCCAGCGGAAGGCGTTATTTATTTTGCGCCAGTTTCTGGAGAGCTGAAACGTCCGGGTTTTGGCAAGTTCGATTCGACCGGGCATTACAGCGTTACATCGTTCGGCAGAGAAAAACAGGATGGCTTGCTGCCGGGAACGTATAAGGTTTACGTAGAAGCGTTCAAGTCCCTTCCGACGCCGGAAAATCCCTATCCACCGTCGTACGTTCCGCCGACGTATCAATCGGCGGATAAAACGCCTTTAGAGCTTATCGTTCCGTCTGGCGGTAAAAAGATTACTCAGGATTTTACGATTGCAAAATAGACGCATGTTGAGATTTGTTCTCTTGGAAGCGGGGTGTGTAAGCCCCCCGGGCGTGAGCGAAGCAAACGTAGCGAGAGGGAAGCGTTAGCGGAACTCTCGCTTTTTTCTTGACGGCAAAGCCGTCAAGTTGGACATAGCCTCGGAGTCTATTCCTGTCGCTTTCGTACAAGATTTTGGCGCGATTATACACCTTCAATTCAATTGGATTTCTTGTATAATATCTTTTAGAAAAATCGTGAACGGGTATCAGCGGCGTTAAATCGCTGTAATCCCATATCTTGTTTTCCTCCCTTTATCCCTATAGAATTCCAATGATTGCCAAAAGATTGATTACAGTTGTTTTGAGTTTGCTGGCGGCGGTTGTTCCGGCGATTTCCCACGCGGAACCGATGGCGGATTATTATCAGCAGCGCGCCAACGAGTTAAAAGACCTCAAATGGGGCATGTTCATTTGCTGGTCGTTGAGTACGTTCTCCGGAACGGAATGGACAGACCCGGCGGGAAAAGATCCCTCGTTCTTCCAGGCGACGGACGTCGACACTGACCAGTGGGCGCGAACGGCGAAAGAAGCCGGAATGGGATACATCCTCTTTTTGACGAAGCATCACGACGGCTTTTGTCTGTGGGACACGAAAACGACTGAGTTCAAGTCGACCAACTCGCCGCTGAAAAAAGACGTTCTGGCGGAACTGCGAAAGTCCTGCGACAAGTACGGAATCAAGCTGGCGCTCTACTTTTCGGAAGGGGACTGGAACTGGCCCGGCGGAGCATATAAAAACCACTCGTCCGTCAATCCGGAAGTGAAAAAGGCGCAGCTGAAAGAACTGCTCACCCAGTACGGCGAGATTGAATACATCTGGTTTGACCACGCTATCGGAACAGGCGGGCTGTCGCACGACGAAACGACGGCGTTTTGTCACGAGGTTCAGCCGCATACGCTTATCGGATACAATCACGGCGTCTGCTCCGGCGAAATTCGCATTGGCGAACGCGGCAAGCCGTCCGCTTTAAATGACGCCTCCGGCTCTGGGCTCAACCGTAAAGCCGCTTCGTACAAAAAATATCTGGTTGCCGAGTTCACCTATCCGATTCTGCCTGCTCACTGGGGCGGCGCGAACTGGTTCTATTCGCTTCCCAAATACGACAATATCTGCACGGACGCTCAAAAGATTTATCGCGACTATCTCGGGGCTGTCAAATACGGCAACATTTTCAGCATCGACGTCGGCCCCGACTACAACGGCAAACTGCGCGACATCGACGTCAAAACGCTGCAGCAGGTTGGACGGATGATCAAAGAAGGCGCAGATATGCCAGAACCAATCGACGTCAAATCAAGCCTGTCGTATAACAAACCTGTCAAGGCGTCCAGCAATTGGGATTCCGAGACCTACAGCGTCGCCTCGGCGTTCGACGGCGATCTGGTTTCCCGCTGGGGCGCCGCTCCCCGCGCGCGATCCGGCTGGATTGAAGTCGACCTGACCAAACCAACGGAAGTCAAAAAAGTTGTTATATGCGAAACATTTTCGAGAACGCGTGAGTTCAAGATCGAAGTCCGTTCCAGCGAAACGGAAGAATGGGAAACCGTTTATCAGGGAACGTATATCGCAATGCAGGAATTTACCATTCCGTTTGTGAAACCCGTAACAGCGCGCTTCATCCGACTGAACATTCTCTATGCAACGGACGTCCCGACGATTGAAGAGTTCATGGTGTTCTGACGAGACTAGGGAATAGGGAATGGGGAATAGGGAATAGTTTATTGCTTAAGACGAAATACTATTTCCTACTCCCTATTTCCTACTCCCCTTTAAATTTTCAGAATCCCCTCGCGGCTTTGAGGTCGTTGAAGTCGCGGAGGTGGTAGTCGATTCCGACGTAGTCCAGCAGTCGGCAGAAGGCGCGCAGGGCGATACCGAAGCCGTCGGGACCGGAGTATCCGCCGAACTGTCCGCCGCCTTTGACGTGCGGTTCCAGGTCACAGAACACGCCCGGCAGACCGCGGCGTTTGAGATTTTGCTCCATGGCGGGCAGATACTCTTTCAGCTCGCGCAGAATCGCTTCGTGTCCGCTGTCGCCGCAGTCAGAGGGAACGAAGTTCCACAGGGCTTCTTCGTCCACCGGACCGTCGCCGACCGGCTGCGGGTTGCGGTAATCTTTGATGTGAAGCCAGCCCAAACCCGGCAGGCACGCGCGGAACTGGTCCAGCAAGTCTAAAGCCGTGTATCCCTGAACGACAAGGTTTGCGCCGTCGAAAATCAAGACCATGCCGGGATGGTTGACTTTCTCGTAAATCTCCGCCAGCAGCCAGCCGTTTGCCCCGACCAGGTTCGGTTCCGGTTCCAGACCGAACGTCAAGTCTGAACGATGGCACGCCTCGGCAATCTGCCCCAGCTGGTCAACCGCCTGATTCATGTACGCTCTGTAGTCTTTTCCGTGCGGATGATAGAACGAGAACCCGCGAATGAGCTTACATTCAAAGGCGTGAGCGATGTCGCAGGCGCGGGCGACGTCTTCCTTAAGATACTTGTCGAACGGGATGTAGACGTTCTTCGTGCCGTCTTCCTGATCGACCAGCTTGACCTTCCCGATGGGAGACCCGATCGAGGAGACGTTGAGCCCGTATTCGTCCTGAAGACGTTTAATCTGCTGGATTTCTTCAGCTGACAGCTTCATGACGTTCTTTGTCCCGGAGCCGTCGCCCAGGTCGACAAATCGAACGGAATAGTACTGCAATCCCATAGCGGCAAACGCGGTAAACTGCTCAACAAGGGATTTCGTTTCGGTACGGTTGACAGCTTCATCGGCGAAGCCGGACAGGATGATTTTGGGCATGGTTTTCGATCAGGGAAAAAGAGTGAAAAAATGGGCAATACTCAGTTGAAAACACGATTGATTCACTGCAAATTGCCAACTAATACATTTATTCTAAGCGATAATAAAAAGGATTGCAATAGGGGGGGAGAGAAAAAACGAGCGCCTCCAGATTGAATTCTAACGCTGTATCTCCTTGCAAATTATTTTGAAATCGTATACAATGAGAATATATAAAGTTTTAACTCAAATTTAAAGGAGCGAATATGAAAAAGACAATTTTGGCGCTGGCGTTGGCGATAGCGGCTGCTTGTCCCGCTTGGGCGGCGATAGAAAACGACAATCACGACATGGCTGGCGGGACGTTTGGCGTTGCGTGGCTGGACGCGACGGGCGAGCTTCGCGTCTTTGACGGGCAAAAGGTAACCCGGTTCATGGAGTTCTATCAGAAGGGAACGCAAATTGCCGCTGTCGACGTTGACGGCGACGGGCGCGACGAATTGGCGGTTGTCGGCTGGTTTAAAAAAGACCTCTATATTATCGACGTTGACAAAACCGTCCAGACCGGCAAGACGACTTACGCCGTCAATTCGACCGGAGACCACATCCTCTATCTGTCCGCCGGGTGCGACGCCAACGGGTTGGGTCAGGTTTTAATCAACAACACGCTCAATCGCGTTTTCCTCTGGAAGCAAACCAACGGCAAAGGCGGCTGGACAAACGTTCCCGGCGATTTCTCGCAGGCGTCAGCAGGTAAACTGCAGCCCAACAGCGCGTTCGACAGCTTTGTAACAGTTACCGACGGCGACGTCTATCTTTTCAATCCCGTCTGGAATACGTACACCCAAAAGGCGTTGGGGAAATTGATTCGGTCAACGATTTGCGGGAATTTTGCTCCCGCGACAAAGGAAGACGAAATCGTTATCGCCGGGAAAGACAATACGTGGATCTTGATTGGCAAGAAAGTCGACCCGCTGGATAAAGTCGTGAAGCGCTTGACCGTCGGCAAGACGCCGGAAAAAGACGTCCTCATTGCTGTCGACGCCGACGGCGCGTTATGGCGCTATGACAGAACCGACAAATCCTGGACGGCGCTGGCTCAAAACGTAACGGGATTTACGTCCGTTATAACAGCGCCCGCCGCCAATGGAGCGTATACGATTTACGCTCAGACGGAAGACGGCTTGTACCGTGTTTCTCCCGACGGGAAAACGGCAGAACTGGTCGCCGGTCAGGCAACGTCTCGAATCCCGCTTACATCGGGCGGAAAAACGGTTGCGGTGTATCAGACGGACGGCAAATGCAAGCCCTTTATCGAAAAGCTCTATACACCCGCCGGGGTTCAGGTTCTGAGGGACTCGTCGCCCTTGCGTCCTCATCATCATTCGCTCATGTTTGCTCACAAGGCAGACCAGACGGAATTCTGGGGAGAGTACGGACCGAATTGTGGCTTTGAAATCCCGGTCAAGCTGGAATCGACGGAGTCGTCCATTAAATCGGAGTTGAACTGGATTCGTCCGGACGGAGAGGTTCTGCTTAAAGAACAGCGGGAAATCTCGGTGGAATACGTTCCCGGCGCCAACGGCGCTCAGCCGCAATGCGTTTTGACGTGGAAAACCGTCTTAACGCCGGCGGGCGACAAGCCTGTTCTGCTCAACGGTCGTAACGCCTACTTTGGGCTGGGGCTGCGATTTGTCGCCGACCTCGACACCGGCACGCGGTTCTTTAACAGTACCGGCGTTCACGATGGGAAAATCGTCCGGGACGACGAACGGGTCAAACCCTGTCAATGGTTTGGAATCACCGGGAAGGTAGACGGCAAACCGATTACTCTGATCATTTACGATCAGCCCGGCAACACGCGCCCCATGACGGGATACACGATGGGCGACGCCGGCAAGACGTCCGCCTATATGAGCGCTACGATGGCAACGCGGGAGAAGCCGATTGAACTTAAACCCGGCGAGTCCCTGACAGCCTGCTATAAGATCGTTGTAACAGACGAAGAGCATGAATGAGTTGAGAGGATAAGCTGCAAGCCGTTAGCTGCCAGCTATTA